>NZ_JBATHS010000393.1:0-9531 GCF_049667165.1 Maribacter sp. | reverse complement strand
CTATTCTATCCGTTGAACTATGAGGCCAAAACCAATATGTCAAAAAACCTTTCGGCAACAATGCCAAAGTTTAGGACCCCGAAGCCTCGGGGCTATTCTATCCGTTGAACTATGGGGCAAAAATTTCGCGATGCAAATCTAAGAATACTTTTCTATAAGTTTACTAATTTTGGGATACTTTCGAAGATCTATGATGTTTTCCTTCTAATGTTTGTAATGTAGCTTTTAGTCTTCAAAAACCTCAATGATCATTTCTATTTCCACGGCAATATTACCAGGCAGTGATCCCATGCCAACGGCAGCCCGGGCATGTTTTCCCCTTTCCCCAAAAACCTCCACCATTAAGTCGGAATACCCATTGATCACTTTAGGATGGTCTGTAAACTCAGGGATAGCATTGACCATTCCTTTGACTTTGACGATACGTTTTACCATATTAAGATTCCCCAATTCGGCCTTGAGTACGGAAAGTTGCCGTACCCCGACCAATCTTGACGCCGCATAACCTTCCTCAATACCCAAATCCTTTCCCAATTTGCCTGTTATACTTTCCCCTTTTTCATTGCTAGGCCCTTTACCTGCCAGAAAAATAAGATTGCCCGTACGTACCGCATGCACATAGTTGGCCTTTGGTATTGAAAGCCCATGCAGTTTAATCCCCAGATTATTTAATTTTTGCTCAGGATTATATCCTTCGGGAATATGCTGTTGAACGGACTTAGATGTTGAAGTATCTTTTTTTGCCTCATTTGAACTACATGAAAACACCAAAGTTATCAGTAGGGTGAAAAGTAAATATCTCATAGAACTAAATATACAAAAATTGAAAGTTGGGATTAAAAAAAAGGGACAATCGAAATTTCTTTCAGATTATCCCTTTCGGGGGAACGTAACAAACACAACCCTCATTACTTCACATCATGATTTTGATTTACCACGTTTATTCGTCCTTATAAATTTGAGCCAATTCATATAGTAAGACCTATGCCTATTACAGTATCGTGTTGATAATTTGCAAAATGATCATGATCCCGATGAGAATCAACAAACCATATCCATTCACCTTTTTTTTCATCGATTTTTCCTATTGCACTCTATAAACTTGACCCAATCGTTCTAAGTAAACTTCAGTTTTAACTTGATCGGATAAGTCAAAGTTCAATACATCGCTGATAAAGACCGAACCAATAAACAACTCTTCTTCAATCATAATCAGCTTATATTTTTATTGCCTGTTATATTGTTCTGTATTAAAAAAGACCCTTTTTACAGGGTCTTTAAACCAGCCAAACTAATTAAAACCTAAATTACTTTAATTACTATCAAAACCATGGCCGGCTTTAGCAAACCGTAGGACTTGAAACTCAATTCCTACGGTTCAATGGACAATAACGGTTAGTGTTAGCATAGCCTTTATCCAAATTTTATATATTGTTGTTCGGAATAAATTCCTGAAAAACATTCAATGCATTGATCGTGCCCTTCTTTGCGCAATCCTAAATCGTCCGTTTTGTTTCCCTTTAAACTTTAAATCGGCTTTTAGTCGTACTAGGCTCGTCGGTATGATGATGTACAGGGTCGTCAAAAAAACCAACAAACTGATAACAAAAAAAATATCTACGATAAACGATGTATTCATAAGCGTCCTTTAATGCTGTATTGGGTTCTCAATTACAATACGATGTAAAGCTAAAAAGTAACTATCTATGGGAAAGAAGAAGAAAATATTTAAATTCAGCTATCGACAAAGTGCATTGTTTTATCGTTGAAATGCACCTTTGAAAGTTTATTCCTACTTTTAGATGTATGGACTTGTTCTAAAAATGATGAAATTTGCGAAAGTCAGGGAAATCGGTAGTTATTTCTTGAGGAGTTTGATTATGGTTTCAAGGAGCTCATTAAAATCAAAAGGCTTTGGTACCACCGCATTCATACCAACCTCCAAATAACCATCTATACTTTCCTTGAATACATTGCCCGTAATCCCAATGATCGGGATATTCTTGATGTTCTTAAATGGGAATTCCCGGATCAATTTGGTTATTTGGTCCCCGGAAACATTAGGGAGATCAACATCCATAAGTATTATGTCAAAAGAATTGTTCATCACCGTTTCAAAAACAAACGCCCCATCATTAACCAAATCAATATAAAACAAAGAGGTTTCCATCAAAGCCTTGAACAAAACCGTTTGTGTTCGTTCATCATCTTCGACCAATAAAACCTTATACTTTCGATGACCCTTGAGGGCACTCACATCGGTTGTCTTAGCCTTTGTTTTTTCAATGGGTTTTGAAGCAAGGTTCAATGCATATAGGAACGTAATATCAAAGTAAAAGGTAGTCCCCTTCCCAGCTATTGATTCTACCTTGATGTCACTACCCATTAGCTCAACCAAACCTTTTACAATAGAGAGCCCTAGGCCTACCCCTTCCTTTTTTTCATCTAGTTCCAATTGGGTAAAACTCTCGAAAATGGAATTTGCTTTATCCGGCGGAAAACCAATACCGGTATCAGCCACCTCGAATCTTAGGCTTGTCTTGTTTGCCCGCTTCTGGTTAAGTTTAACATTCAAAGCAATGGTGCCTTTTTTGGTAAACTTTAAGGCATTATCGAGTAAATTGGTCAATATCTGGAACAAGCGCAAACGATCCCCTTCTATATATTCTGGTATCCTTTGATCATAATCCATCACAAATCGAAGCGATTTCTGGTAGGTTTTTGACTTAAAGGTAAATCTAATAAGCTCTAGTAAATCATACAGACTGAAGACTTTATTCCGCAACTGCAATCTGCCAGAAGCAATCATACTGATACTCAAGATATCATCGAGCAGTAATCTCAAATTAGAATTCGACTGCTTGAGAAATTCGACCATTTGTTGTTGTTCGTTATTCAATTGGGTCCCTTCGAGCAGGTTGGTTATAGAAATAATACTGGTGAGCGGATTCCTTAATTCATGGCTGAAATTTTGGATAAAGGCATTCTTAAATCGTTCACGTTCTTCCAACTCAACGTTCTTAAGAACCACCAACTCCGAATTTATAATGGACTCATTACGGGCTTGGGCAATATTTTGGTAATCGATGTAATGTTCTGTAAGGTCATAAATAACCAAGAGTACATGATTTTCTTTTTTGATTATTTTTAAATCGGTGATGAATTCCTTATCCTGAACTTCAATATGCACACAATTGTAGGTTATCGATTCTTCAGTCGCATCTAGAATAGCGGTAAAAGACATGAAAAAGGGATGCACATCATAGATAAGATCACCCTCTTTCAATGCAATGAACGTTTGGTCGCTTTCAAGAATATGACCCTCTAGATCAATGACAGCAAACTGAATGTTCCGATTTATATATTGTTCTTTATACTGATCAAGAAAGGTCATTCAATAAGGTAGCTAAATAGGTGAACATTTCATTGACAGCATCTCCGGTTTTTGCACTGGTCAGATAATTTGCTGCGATATTATTTCCTTTAAGGAGGTTTTGAAGCTCATCATTGATGACCAAATCTATTTTGTTGCCCACTACGATCAGAGGAATGTCTGGGGCCTTATTGGCCACTATTCCCAAATCTTCATTTAGGTTCTGGAAGGTAGAGGGCCGGCTGACATCAAAAACAAAGACCACCCCGTGGGATCCCAATAAATAGGAGTCACGAATCATTCGAACCTCATCGGTACCTTCCAAATCCCATATAATAAGCGAAATAGATTCATCAGCACCTACCTCAACGATTTTCTTAGTGATATGAACCCCTATGGTCACTTTGTAATTATCGGAAAAACTGTCTTTGACAAATCTCCTGATCAAGGAAGTCTTCCCGACCCCAAAATGACCGAGAATCACGATTTTCTTAGATTTTTGCATTGCCAAAATATTCGACGAGCTTTTTCTCGATCAACGAAGAACTTAGGGTATCGACGGGGTGCTCCAAATGTCGGCTCGTATAAATTAGGTCAAGGTTCATCTCCATAAAATTATGGTAAAAGTTAAAGATGATATCCTGTACCCTGTTTTTGGTTTTTAAACCGTATGACCCTGATATGACCACTGCCACATAGTAATTGACAAAGCTTTGGATATGGATATTATACAACTCATATTCAATCAATTCCAGTTCCTGGTTTTTTTGGTTAAAAGCATCTTCGACAAAGGTTTTGATCGCCGTGAGCATACCCGAAATCATTTCTTCGTCTATCGTATCCGTTCTTGAAAAACTTGCCTTCAACAATCCCGAATCCCGCTCAATCAACAGCACCTGCTCTATTTTCTCGGATGCCAGATCGTTGAGCAATAGCTCTTTCTCCTTGCTCCCCCCAAAAAATGCCCTAAACCTTCTTTTCCAAGCCGTTATAAAACTCAATTGGTTGTCGATCTTTTCGGAAAGCACTCTTATTTCTTGAGCAACATATTTCTTGACCATCTTGCCCAATACTGGATAAAGTGCGTCCACTACTTCATCTTTGTGGTTCTGAATTTCCTTTTTTAAGGTCGCAGTAATCGTAGGCCCTAGGGTATTCGGAATATTTTTGGCAAACGCATCCAATCGGTTTTCAACAATGGGGTATACCCGAGAGGCGAATTTTTCCCTATCATTATAGGCTTGTTCCAAAAATTCGATACGATCGGCAATACGATCGATATCTTCCCGATCATCAGTGAACAGAATATCCTTGAGGATTTCCAATCTATCTTTTTCGCTCATCCCTGGCAATATTGAGGTCTACTGTTTGTTACTGACTTTTTCCCCTAATTCGATGAGCAATTTCCCGAGCGTTTCCTTACCTACACTTTTGTCCTCCAACGCATCGATTTTATTTGCTAAACTCTTTTCTAAATCAGTTATCCTTATGTTTACATCAGTCGAAACATCGTCGATTGATTTTCGTAATTCAGAGCCTACTTCCTCAATCAGGTCTTCCAGTACCTTTTTCTTATTGAGGATATCTTGTTTGATTACTTCGAACTCAGAGTCATAGGCTTGGATATGATCACCAAAAATTAGGTTCTTTATCGCTTCGATCTTTGAGTCGGATTCCTGGTTTCCGTGTAATTTGATTACAGCTTTTTGATTCTTTGACATTGTGATGATATTTTAATGGCAGATTTTCTTTGTTAGTTAGGGCATCAATTGATATTTTACACTGATTTCCGACACTATTGTTTTGTACATTACAGGCTAAAAGCCCGATATTCAGGGCAATATAGTGATTCCGAGCTTACTTTTCAAAGATAAATCAATTTAGATGTATAATGTTATTTTATTAACCTCCCTAATAACGTACATCTTTAACCTCCTTTATACAGCAATTTTTCAATGTTGGCAAAAAGGCGCTATCCATAGTGGAGATGATCTGGTCAGTTATACTTAAATTTATATTAGAACCAGCTAATGAAGAACAAATCAAAAACAGGATTCTACAGGTGAATCTCAATGAAAAAGGCCTGATATTCAAACGAAACCCGAATTTAGTTTGAAGGAAATCTCAAGGAATCAATCGTAAATCACAAGTCGCATTTTACGATGCGAAATAAAAATCAATACGGCCATTACGCCCAACGCAAACAAAGAAGCTTGTAATGTACCTAAATCCAATCCACCCTTGTCCAGAGGTTTGGTCAAGAAATCGCCAAAAGTTGCGCCGAATGGCCTTGTAAAAACAAAGGCAATCCAAAAGAGTACAATTTCGTTGTTTTTTGTTACATAATGCAATACAACCACGATGGCTATTATACTTGCGGTTACCATGGCCCCGCTCATATAACTCAATCCCACTACATCGCTTAAATAGTCCCCAAAGGCAGTACCCAGACTGTTGGAAAATAAAATGGCAATCCAATACAAGGTTTCCTTATTACGCTCAAAAATTGGGTAAACTTCCAAATTGCCGAACTTTTTACGCCAGACAAATAGCGTAGCCAAGAGTCCCGAAAATAAGAGCAGGCTGCCCCCGGTGTATCCCAAATGCAGGCTACGGTCTATAAAATCTGAAATCTCGGTGCCTAATGTTGTCGTTGCGATGATGACCAGCCAAAACCAAACAGGCACATATTTTTTTCGAGTCAATTGAATACCCAATGCCACACCAAAAAATACCAGGGTTATTAGGATACCGAACGTATAGCCCAGTCCTAACGTCTGTGCGATAAAATCGCCCAAGGTCTCGCCCAAGGTCGTAGCAATGATCTTCATAATCCAGAATAAAAATGTAATCTCTGCAACTTTGTTCAATGTTCCCATATGATTTTTTATTTAATGGTCTTATTTTGAGCAGGCTTCAACATGGTATCGTTAACTGGAACTTGTCTTGATTCGCATTCCAAAAATGAAATAAAGAATAACACCAACCGTAGCAACGCCCGTAACCAAGAACGTAGTTGAAGCACCGAAACGATACCAAATGAATCCGGCCAAGGAACTTGCTAGCATGGCAAAAATGCTTTGAAACCCCGTATAGTTGCCGATAGCGGTCGCAGTATCTTTCTTATCGGTCAAATTACTGATCCAGGCTTTAGAAATGCCTTCGGTTGCGGCCCCATAAATTCCATAGAAAAAGAAAAGTCCGGCAATTACATACCAATTGGTGGCCGATGCCATTCCGAAATATACGAATGCAAAAATTACCAGTCCGGATATTAGCATTTTCCTAAGCCCAATTTTATCGGCCAACATTCCCAAAGGAAAGGCGAATAATGCAAACACCAGATTATAAAATATATATATTCCAATAACCATGGTATCATCGAGACCAGATTCTTTTGCTTTTAGCAACAAAAAAACATCCGAGCTATTGAACAATGTAAAAGCCAATAATCCAGCAGTAACTTTTCGATAACCTATCGGACTCGATTTCCAATATCCCAAAAATGAAAAAAGGGAAGTTTTTGAGTTTGGTTTTGGTCCATCTTGATGGTTATCCTTAAGGAAAAATGTCGCCAAAATCGCAAAGAACCCTGGAATAAAAGCGATATAAAAGAGTGTTATATAGTCATCAGGATAAAAATATAGATAAAGTAGGGCAAATGCCGGACCTAATACCGCACCGAAGGTATCCATGGCACGGTGTAGCCCGAAAATCTTCCCTTTGGTTTCTAAGGTCGCTTCATCGGAAAGCATAGCGTCCCGCGCTCCTGTTCGTATACCCTTTCCGAAACGGTCCAGGGTACGTGCAAAGAAAATCCATATAGGAAATATAAAAAGTGCCATCATCGGTTTCGATATTGCACTAAAGGCATAACCTATCTGAACGAAAGGCACTCGTTTTCCCGAAAGGTCAGAACGTTTCCCGAAGTACCCTTTGCTCAAGCCTGCCGTGGCCTCTGCAAAGCCCTCGAGAACTCCGATCAATACCACCGAAAAACCAATTGTTTTTAGGTAAAGGGGGAGTATCGGGTACAACATTTCGCTGGCCGCATCGGTGAAAAGGCTCACTAAGGAAAGGACCCAAACGGTCTTTGAGATGTTCTTCAATTCATTATGGTTTATTAACTTTAAATTTTATAGGCCAACTGTAAATAGTTCAAGATTTGACGTATTTATATCTTGTTACCTATCCTAAGCCCATGCTTACGCATGAACCAAAATAATATTCAAAACTTATACTTCAATCCTAAACGAACAATTTGAGTCTCGTAATAGTTTTCATATAGTGCCGTAAATCCTTCATTCGTCACTTTTTGGCGAATACCAAAGCGATTGAAGATATCACTGGCCGATAGGGTAAGCTCCGCTTTTTTATCCCACAGTCCTTTCTTAATGCCTAAATCCATTGAAGAGCGCGCTAGCTGTTCGCCTTGGGGTATGTTCCTTTTGGAAAAATAGATGCCCGTAAGTTGCACCGCAAAGTCCTTGGGTAAATTGAACTCCGTATTGACCTTTGCATCGTACGCATTGGCGGTCGAGGCATCGATGGTGAAATCGCGTTCAAAGGGAAAAAGCAACCTTCCTTGATAGGTGTCGATCGCATTGGAATACCAATTAAGACTGCCCGAAACTTTCCATACGGCGGTAAGGTCTTGGCTTAGCAAGAATTCAACTCCTGAATTTGTGGCCCTGCCCGTGTTTTGGTAAATCCGGTTCACGATATCGTAATTGGGATTGGAATCATCGATGGCGAAAATACGCATGTACTGGTCGTGTATGATTCGATGGTAAAGGGCCGAAAACAAGGAACCGGAACCCCATGAATATTTGTGGGCGATTTCAAAGGCATCGGTAAATTGTGGCCGTAAATAGGGATTGCCCACTTTCAACAATTCGGGATCATCATACTTTGGAAAAACGCGTAATTCAGGCTCCCCGGGGCGATCCACGCGCCGATTGTAAAATACCGATACTTTATTGTCGTCATTTAACTTATAGGTAAACCGCACACTAGGAAAAAGCTCGAAATAATCGTACTTGTCATTGTTCGGATAATAGGCATTGACAGGGTCAAGGTCATAGAATACATCCGTCTGTTCCGCACGTAATCCCGCTTCGACATCAAATTTTTCCTTTTCCAACAAATAATTGAAATAACCCGCATATAGGTTTTCGCCCCAATCGGAAAATGTGCCCAAGTCGGGATAGATAATGGATTGGTTTCCAGGGGTAATCGTATACTCTACAGGTAATCTGCGAATGCGAAGTTTTGCCCCAAGTTCAATACGTCCGCTTCGAAACGGGCGAACATAATCAGAGGAGATACTCGTCGTATTTTCAATGGCGCGGATATTGGTTTTATCCCTGCCCACACGTACCGAAGAACTATCGTTTAGTGAATAGGTCTCGTCTTCAAGCCCTTGGGTATATTGTGCATTGGCACTCAAGGTATGCCCCGTCTGTTTAAATTTATGCCGGTAGTTAACCGCCGCATTGATGTATCGTGTAACTTCTTCTTCCTCCCAATTGTAAAAGCGGTTTCGCGTATTTGTATTCATATCGATAAAAGCGACTTGTGCGGTATCGATATGTTTTTCCCTATCGTAAAGTCCAGAAAAGGTAAAGCTATTGTTGTCATCGAGGTCATAATCAACTCCTGCATTGATGATCGATCGGAACTGTTTTCGGTTTTCTGGGACTTGGGAAATGATATTTCTACCATCTTCATAGTTACGGGTCGTGAATTCGTTATTTGGCAAAGCCTCTTGTGCAATGAATTCCGATTGCAGAAAGTAGTTCAATTTTCCTGTTTTGTAGTTTAGGTTGACGCTAGGGATCAATTTCGGGTTGACAGAAAAACTTCCCAAATCGGTTGGGGTATCCGCTTTGCGTTTTCCCAAAGCCCCAACTCCAAAGGATAGACCGATATCCCCGTTTAGCCCTGTCTGTTTTTCTTTTTTATAGATGATGTTGACAATACCGGCAAAACCATTGGCATCGTACTTGGCAGAAGGGTTGTTGATAATTTCGATTTTTTCGATATTGGAAGCAGGAATATTCGCTAGCCCTTTTTGATTTCCATATCCCGTAAGGCTACTTTGCTTGCCATCGATCAAGATGACCACCTTATCGCTTCCCCTAAGCACCACTTTACCC
>NZ_JBATHS010000392.1:0-10447 GCF_049667165.1 Maribacter sp. | reverse complement strand
TTATACAAGAAAATCTACGAGTGTTACTCCTTACGGTACAGCGTACCAACCTCTTGGATCAATGACGGAGCAGGAAAGAAGATATACCCAGGTTGATGCTGATTTAATCTTGGGAGCGGACAAGGATATAACAGATAAGTTTTCAACTTCTGCCTTGGTCGGTGTAAATGGAAACCATATTAAATATGAGGAATTGAATTTAGGTGGAGGTGATTTCATTGTTCCAGGATTCGAGGATATATCCAATTTAGCCAACCAAAATAGATCCCGTGCTTTTAATGAACGAAAAATTGGATCTGTGTATGGTTCTTTGGAATTAGGCTATGATCGCTGGGCCTATTTAACCTTTACAGGTAGAAATGACTGGTTCTCTACGTTATCCTTTCCTGGTAAGACAACCTCCAACAATGTTTTCTATCCATCGGCGAACGCTAGTTTGGTTTTATCCGATGCTTTTGAAATGCCAGCATCGATCACCTTCTTAAAACTTAGGGGTGGGTATTCCGAAGTAGGTGGTGGTGGAGACACATCCTATCAATTGGCCCCAACCTATGAATTATTCGGGCAAGGCCATTTGGGCCAACCCCTTGGAAGGGTTAGCGGCGGTACAGTGCCGAACGCCGATTTGGTACCTTGGAAAAAAAGTGAGATAGAGATTGGTCTTGATGCCCGATTTTTCAATAACAGATTATCTTTGGATTTGGCGGTTTATACAAATGAGACCACCAATGATATTGTGAATGCTACAACATCGATTTACTCAGGATATAATTCTGCTTCAGCGAACTTAGGTAAAACGGAGAATAAGGGTGTGGAATTTTTGCTTTCCTTTACTCCAATACGAACTGAAAAATTCAATTGGACGTCAAGTATTAATGGATCCTTTAATGAAAGTTTAATTGTTGAGACCAACGCTGAAGGACAACCCGTAAGTTTGGATGAGCCCCGTACACGTAACGTTAGAATACAACACGAAGTGGGCCAGCGATTTGGGAAAATCGTAGGTGTAAGTTATGTTCGGGACAACGCAGGTAACATTGTATATGATCTGAATTCCGAAGGTGTGCCATTGGCCCGTCAAGGTGATAGGATTATTCTAGGTGATGGTGTGGCTCCTTGGGCCATGGGTTGGAGTAATAATTTCACTTTTGGTGATTTTAACTTGAACTTCTTGATCGACGGTAAATTTGGTGGTCAGGTGTTCTCTGGTACCAATGCCATAGCCTACGGCAATGGTCTACATAAAGAAACACTGGAAGGTAGGGTAAACGGACTCACTGTCACAGGAATCGATGGTGCAACCTTTGACGCCGATGCGGGTACGGGTACTTCATTTACCACAACAATAACTCCAGAGTTTTTGGCAAACTATTACGGTAGATTGAGCGGCATAGCCGAAGAGTTCGTGGAAGATGCAGATTATATCAAATTCCGGGAATTAAGCTTTGGGTACAGCTTCCCCAATGAGATTTTGGATAGGACCTTCTTTACAAGTGCCAATATAGCCATTATAGGAAGAAACTTATTCTATATACAAAGAAGTGCGGATAATATTGATCCCGAAAGTGCCTATAATGCTGGCAACTCCCAAGGACTTGAATATTTTGGACTGCCTTCGACAAGGAGTTATGGTCTTAGTTTAAATCTTAAATTTTAAAAAAAAAATAATAATGAAAAAAATACTATATATACTGTCAATTGTCTTGTTGATGGGTGCGTGCGACGAAGGTTTTGAGGAACTGAACGTTGACCCTACGAAACCAAGTCAGGTTCCGGTAACAAGTAAGCTAACCGCGGCCCAGTTATTTACTTCTGGGGAGCGTTATGAAAATTGGAGAGCCAATTTGATCTATCAATCCACCATGATGCAGCACTATGCCACCACGGCGGGGTACTGGTCTGGGGACAAATATACTTGGAATCAAGGGTATGCATCTTCTTTGATCGATCGTTATTATGAGAATCCTGTAAAATCCGTAGAGGATATCTTATATCAATTGGATCAAGATGGATCTCCAGCGGAAATGAAAGCGATAACCCGTATACTTCGTGTCTTTATTTTTTCCAGATTAACCGATTTATATGGCGATATCCCTTATAGTGAGGCTGGTAAAGCCGTAACTGAGGGTATTCTACAACCAAAGTATGATCCCCAAAGTGAAATCTATGCCGATATGTTAAAAGAATTGGAAGAATCTGCGGCGGCATTGGGTACGGGAACTTCTGGATTTGGCTCTGCTGATTTGTTTTATGGAGGAAATCAAGCCCAATGGAAACGATTTGCCAATTCTATGATGTTGCGTTTAGGTTTGCGTTTGATTAAAGTTGATCCTGCCGCAGCCCAAGCTTGGGCAACTAAGGCCATAGCAGGTGGCGTAATGGAGTCGAATGCTGATATTGCCTTTGTACCACATACCGTTGGACCTGAAGGCGTAAATCAAAACGGTATCGGGGAAGTTTTTCAAGCCGATAATAATCAACGTATGAGTAAGACATTTATCGATTTCTTACAGGATGATCCAAGGTTACCGATTTTGGCCTCTAGATTTTCTGACGGAAGTACTGATCCAGCCGATTTAAAAGGCTTACCCAATGGGTTGGATTTGGAAATGTTGATGGCAGATACCGGGGAGGAAAATATTGATGAATATGCCGAACCCAACCGTAATTTTATGACTCGTCGGGATTCTCCTATGATCTTCCAAACCTACGCTGAAGTAGAGTTTATGTTGGCTGAGTGTGCTGTGCGCTGGGGTCTTGCCGGTGGTGATCCAGAGCCTCATTATAATGCTGGGGTTAGGGCGGCCATGAAAATGTATGAAATCGATTCACCCGATGCTGCAATTGCTGATGCTGATATCGATGCGTATTTGGCAGCAAAACCATTTGATGCGGCCAATGCGTTGGAGCAAATCAACACCCAATATTGGGCAGCGACCTACCTGAATGAATATGAGGCGTTTTCCAATTGGAGAAGAACAGGTTTCCCAGTGTTGGTACCCGTTGTTTACCCAGGAAATGAGACAGGTGGCACCATACCAAGAAGACTTACCTATTCTGTAGGCGATCAAGCCAATAACCCTGATAATTATGCAGAGGCAATTTCAAGGCAAGGTCCGGATTTATTGACCACTCGTGTTTGGTGGGATACCGAATAATAGATTTGTTGTTCTCTTTGAGTTTATAGTTAATTTTTGAGAGAGTTAGTTTGATTATAAAGGAGAGGAAACTCTCCTTTATTTTTTGATTCAATTCATGCCTCAGATAATGATTATTGGTGAAGAAAACCCCAAGGCAATGCCTTGGGGTTTTCTTTTAATGGTCATTTCCGTAAAACAGGAATCCAATAAAACTGTTGTATGCTGGTTCAAATGATCCGAATACTTAGAGGGGATATTCTTGAAATGATGCAAGTGGAATATCCCTATGCCATTCCGCGCATGGCGTTACCTGTTTTTAGGATATCTGGTTGCAAGGAATTTTGTATTGTTTTTTGTCGGATATATATGAGTATGAAAGCTTATTTAATATGACTTGTGAACATCCATAAGTTGCCTAAAAGGAAATCAAATCAAGATTACCTTCGGTTTTCTTGATAAAGCTCCTCCCGAAGCGTCGGGATTGAAAATCAGAAATCCATACTTAAAAATTCAAGCAAGCTTGACTCTACGTACAGGTTTTTGATTTATTCGTGATCCTGACAAGATTACCTTCGGTTTTCTTTTAGCTTCAAAGGTGCAATTGGAAAACCATGGGCTGCCACCCTGGTCCTTGGTTTTTTCCAAGGCTTCAAGCTATCGCTTGGCCTTTCCAAAAAACAAAGAACCACGTCTGAAAAAGACGTGGTTTTCCGAGTGTCGTGATCCTGACAAGATTCGAACTTGTAACCTTCTGATTCGTAGTCAGATGCGCTATCCAGTTGCGCCACAGGACCATATAGGTTTAAAACAGCCTAAGGTTTCGACAGTACCGACGTATCGAGGAAACCTGTAACCCTGTCTGCCGACAGGCAGCCTTCTGGATTGTAATCAGCTACACTTTTTAGATGCACCTCGAGGCCGTTTATAGGGGTGCAAATATATTTCTTTTTACCTTTACTGCAAAATATGCATAATCTATTTCAATGAATTTAAAAACCTTTATACGGGATATTCATGATTTCCCTACCAAGGGGGTCATCTTTCGGGATATCACCCCTCTTTTAAAAGATCCGAAAGCCCTAAAATTTACTGAAGATACTTTGATGGGACTTCTCGGTGATTTAAAAATCGATAAGGTGGTAGGCATGGAGAGTAGGGGGTTCTTTTTTGCACCTATGTTGGCATCCAGATTACATGCGGGCTTTGTCCCGGTGCGTAAACCAGGTAAGTTACCCTATACGACCATACGGCATGAATATGATCTGGAGTATGGTAGCGATGCCTTGGAGATACATGCCGATGCCATACAAAAAGGGGATAGGGTCTTGATCCATGATGATGTGCTGGCAACAGGGGGCACGGCCCAGGCCACCTGTAGATTAATAGAAAAAATGGGAGGGAAAATCGTACAGTGCAATTTTTTATTGGAAATCGATTTTCTAAAAGGGAAGGATAAATTGTTGGACTATGATGTAAAGGCAATACTGCATTATTGATGTAAGGTTCAACGAACATAATATTACGAAAGGATTGACATAACTAAAAAAATAGCAGCGCATGAAAATATCACGATTTTATACAGTGTCATTCGTTTTGATTTTGTACACTTCCGCAATCCCAATGTATGGCCAGGCCAGGGTTACCGTTCGACAGAATGGCCCCAATACGGAACTGTACTTCAATACAACGGTGAAGGCACCAACGTACGATGAGGTCATCGGATCTCCCTATCTATACGAAGACTTTGTCCCGGCGAGGGTCAATGAAATCGAGGTGACTCATTTTATCCGCTTCAATGTTTTTGATAATAGTATTGAATATAAAAATGAAGCGGGTGAAATTTATTCGATGGTTAAACCTAATGACTATAACATCGAGTTATTGGATGGCTCGAACAAGGTGTATGAAACACATGATTACAATGATGATAAAAAGGAGGTTGGAAATACCTTTTTTGAAAAAATACTCACGAATGGGGATTATGGCCTTTACCATAGGGAGATAATCGAATACACCCCCGTTAAAATGGCTAAGAACAGTTTTGAAACCAATAGACCCGCAAAATTCATAAACACCAAAGGTACATTCTACTTTGTGGATTATGATACTGAAGGGCAAGTCCTTATAAAATTACCGAATAGGGAAAAACATTTATTAAAGCTGTTCAATGAACATGCCGCTGAAGTAAAGGAAATACTAAAAAAAGAAGGATTGCATATCGATCGGGAGAAGGACCTGATTCGCATTCTCGATTTTTATTTCACCCTAAAATCATCCTGAATCAGGGATTCTTGATCCCTGTGTTTATTTTGGGTCGTTTTTTTCGATGGCCCTGGTGGTCACGTAATAGCGCCACCCTATTAGGACCAATTGCCATTTAGAGGCTTTTGCTAGATCCAATCCTTGTTTTGTGAAAGAGGGCAAAATGGCTTTATTGATGTTTGCAATAAGTTTGAAAAACGAAATTCCCATGGTATTCTGATTAATTCAAATGTATAAAAACCCTGACGAAATTATCAGGGTCTTATGAATGCTTTGAAAACATATGTTTATTCTTTTTTGAGGGTTATAAGCACAACCCCATTCTTACCTTTTTCGCCGTATATAGTTTTTCCCATTTCGCCTTTAAGAACATTGACGGATTCAATACCTGAAGGATCTAGCTCCTTCATCTCTTTTTCTTTAACTTCTTTACCATCGATTATAAAAAGCGGTTTTTCCTTTCCTCCACTTTTCATGATGAACATTTTTTGATCATCGTCATCTTCCAAGATGATATTATCCATATCCATATCCATATCCATATCGATATCCTCATTCTCATCGGACATTTTCATGATGAAGATGTTTTCATCTTTGTCCCCTTTTGATTTTTTTATTTTAATATGTTTTTCATGAAGCCCATCTTCCTTTTTCATTTTGTCGAATTCCTTACGGCTGACTTCTTTTCCATTGACTTTTATGGTTTCCTTACCATTTTCATCAATGATCTCAATGGTCTTATGTTCGACGTCATCGACGCCATCACCATCCGCTTCTACCCATATCATCTTATCATCATCTTCATCGACCTCAATACGTACGTTCTTCTTAATTTTGGAATGCATACCGTCTTTGCTTCCCATTGAAATGCTATTGGTGCCCTTATCGTAAATAATATGAATTGGATCTATACCTTCCTCTTCATTGCTGAAACTTGAAGAACTTCGTGTTATATTGCCATCCTCATTGGTTGTGGCAAAATCCACGGAAATCTCTATGATTTCTTTTTTGGAATTATGGACGGCCGTATAGGAGAAATCAATTCCCTTTTTAGAAAGGTCTTTTTTCAGGGCCCTTAATTCCTTGTCGGTGGTATTCTTGTCTATCCTAATTTCGATAAGCTGGGAATTTTGTACCGAAGTCGATGGGGTGTCCAATGTGGTTTTCGCAGGCACATAGACTTCCTTGGTGTTGAAACTGACTAGAAACAGGGCCAATGCCGGTAAAATGAATGCGATCTTTAGCATATTCCGTTTGTTTGATTTTGATTTGTTTAACATGACTATTCGCTTTTTGATTAATGAATTATAAAAATTATTGACTATCGGGACGTACAATTGATTTCCAGAAACCTTTAATAAGGTGTATTGGTAATTTTTGATGGAAGGTATTTCTTTGGTGGCTTCGGCATCGGCCAAAAACTCCAGGTTTTGTTTTATGTTGGATTGGTAGAGCCAACTAAACGGGTTCATCCACGTGACTATGGTTATTGCTTGGGACAGTAGCACATCCAAGGAATGCCACTGCGAACTATGTGCCTTTTCATGTTGAATGATAGCCGATAATTCATTGGGGGAATACAGCCTGGGGTTGTAAAATATGTAATTAAAAAAGGAAAAAGGGGCAATGGGGCCATTCATTTCCACATACCTGAATCTACCATCGGCAACAATACTATTGGACGTAATCATTTTGGCCAAGGAAAGAACCTGGGCTATGAACTTTGTTCCATGCATCAATAATCCCAAAAGGTAGATTGCGAAGACCAGATGCGTCCAATGGAGTCCTTGAGCCTGTTGTTCCATTGTGATGGAGGTATCATTTCCTGAAAGGGAATGAATTGGAATGGTGCTGAGTTCGATGTAATGGGTTATGGTAACGAAAGGTAAGAGCAAGGAGGCTACGATACCCACAAACAAGAAATGCCGATTAACAGCATAAAATGTCTCCTGTTTTAAAAATAGCTGGTAGGTCAAATAGAAGAGGGAAAGAATGCCCGAGACCTTCAGAATGTAAATCAAAAGGGTTTCCATTACTGTTTCTTTTCGATGAGTTCTATGATTTCCTTTAATTCCTTGACTGATATTTTTTCTTCCTTGGCAAAAAAGGAGACCATACTTTTATAGGAATTATCAAAATATTCGACAAGTTTTGAGTTGACGAATTTCTTGCGATAGGCTTCGAGGGTTATCAATGGGTAATATCTATGCGTGTTTCCAAAGGCTTCATACCCTACGTATTTTTTTTCCTCAAGATTGCGCACAATGGTCGATAAGGTATTGTAATGGGGTTTGCTGCCCTGAATTTCAGCCATTATCTCTTTTACGAACGCCTTTTTTAGGCGCCAAAGAATAATCATGATTTCCTCTTCCTTATTGGTCAATTTTTGCATCGGTCCTATATCTTTTTCCAAACATAAAAGGAATAAATGAACAACACAACTATTTTAATAGTTATTTAACTATAAAAATAGTTTTGCGCAATACGCACAATAGTATGGTTTGACCAAGGCAAACAAAGATCTTGGTTTATATTTGTCAAAAGCGCAGCATGCAAAACTTTCTTTTTATTTTCCTTGGTCTAATTTTCCTCATTGCAGGGGGCAATTGGCTCTTAAAATCCGCGGTGGCCCTTTCCCTTCGATTGAATATCCCGAAAATTGTTATCGGTATGACCATAGTGTCCTTTGCCACTTCTGCTCCAGAGCTCATTGTAAGTATAAAGGCGGCCACAGATGGTTTTCCAGATTTGGCCCTAGGCAATGTGGTCGGTTCGAACATTGCGAATTTAGGTTTGGTATTGGCCGTGATCTTACTATTAGGTAGTATTGAGGTTCGTAAAGGCTTTTATACTACCGATTGGCCCATGATGATGTTGGCCTCCTTGCTCTTTTTTGGGTTTATATTCTTTGATGGGGAATTGCAGAGGTACGAGGGGATTATTATGGTCGTAGGGCTATTTCTATTTTTGGTCTATCTTCTAAAGTACCAGAAAACGGCTGTTGTAGAGGAGGCCCATGAAGATGATGTTCCATTACCTTTATATAAGGCCATATTGTTTTTGGGACTTGGAGGTGTTGCCCTTTGGAGTGGTTCTGAATTATTGGTAAATGGGGCAGTAGGACTGGCCAATAATTATGGTGTAAGTGAACGGATCATTGGTATCACTATAGTTTCCGTCGGTACGAGTATTCCGGAATTGGCTGCCTCTATAATAGCCATCGTAAAAAAGGAAAAAGCCATTTCCCTGGGCAATTTAATTGGATCGAATATTTTCAATATCATGGCCGTATTGGGTATCACCTCGATCATCACTCCCATTCGGGTGATGGATCAGACGTTGCTGAGTAATGATATCTTTTGGATGTTGGGAATCTCGTTCTTGATTTTCCCCTTGGTATTTTTTCCAAAAGGCCTGCGATTGGGATGGCGCGACGGATTGGTGTTGCTCTTGGTCTACGCGTTGTTTATATATTTCACAACACACTGATAAAAAAAGCCCTGGCGATTACCGTCAGGGCTTTTTTATTAAAACAATCGATCATTTTAAAATCCTTTAAACCTTTACGGATTTAACGGTTTTGATGATTCTGCCCGCGATTTTATACGGATCAGCGTTAGAAGCAGGTCGTCTATCTTCCAACCAACCTTTATATCCTTTTTGAACGGCAATTAATGGAATACGAATTGATGCTCCTCTATCTGAAACTCCCCAAGAGAAATCCGTGATATTAGCTGTCTCGTGTAATCCTGTTAAACGTTGGTCGTTAAACTCACCGTAAACGGCAATGTGCTCTTCAACAACACCACGGAAAGCTTCACAAATTGCAGCGTAGACTTCCTTATCTCCACATGTTCTTAGTGTAGTGTTAGAAAAGTTGGCATGCATCCCAGAACCATTCCAATCCATTTCCCTTCCAAGAGGTTTGGGATGGTATTCAATATAATAGCCATACTTTTCAGTTAATCTGTCAAGTAAATATCGTGCAACCCATAATTCATCACCAGCTTTCTTGGCTCCTTTGGCGAATAATTGAAATTCCCACTGTCCACAAGCAACTTCTTGGTTAATACCCTCAAAATTTAATCCGGCCTCAATACAAAGGTCGGCGTGTTCTTCAACCAATTGCCTTCCGTGGGTATTTAATCCACCAACAGAGCAGTAATACAAACCTTGTGGTGCAGGATATCCGCCTCTAGGGAAACCTAAAGGTAAGTCAGTTTCTGTATCCATTATAAAATACTCTTGCTCAAAACCAAACCAGAAATCATCATCTTCATCATCAATTGTTGCCCTACCATTGGATGGGTGAGGCTTTCCATCAGCCGTATAAACTTCGGTCATAACCAACCATCCGTTGGCGCGTTCGGGATCCGGGTAAATAGCTACTGGAACCAACATACAATCAGAAGCGTCACCTGTTGCCTGTTTCGTTGAAGATCCATCAAATGACCAATTCCCTAATTCTTTTAAAGTTCCTTTGAAGTTTTCATGTTCCTCAACTTTGGTTTTGCTCCTCATATTTTGAGTGGGGAAATAACCATCTAACCAAATGTATTCTAATTTAATTTTTGCCATAATGTTGGATGTTAATTTTAAATTTAAGAATAGCAAAAGTATGATATTTGTAAAATATATCGTTTTTTTTAGGGGGTATTTATCAACAAGTGGTTAATAATTTCACATACCCCTGTTTTTTTTGGGGTATTTTATGTAAAAGGTATTATTGTATAGTTTAAATTATTAAATCGTTAATCATTATTTTTGTCGAAATCTATTAAAATTATGTCTGGATTAAGGTTTAATGCAATTCTTGAAAGTCAAAAAAGAATTCCACTACCTATTGAGGAAAAGGGTAGGCGTTCCGAATTTTTCGCAACCAATGTTTTCAATGAGGATAAAATGTTGCAGCATTTGACCAAGGATGCTTTGGAGAGTGTTCGGGGAGCCATTGATTCCGGTTCTAAAATAGAACGGAAAATAGCCGATCAGGTGGCTGAGGCCATGAAGGGATGGGCCATCAGCAAAGGGGCAACCCATTATAC
>NZ_JBATHS010000391.1:0-2482 GCF_049667165.1 Maribacter sp. | reverse complement strand
GATTATCCCAAGAGATAATGGTTTCACAAAGGGCATCCGAATTACTTCCCGGCGGAATACGTACCGCATAATCAGTAAGTTTAGGGAAATCCTGTTTTTTCGATTTATAGATCTTACGCAAAGCGTTCATAAAGGCATCGTATTGTCCGTCTCCTTGTGCATGGGCCTCATGAAGTTCGCCATTGATTTCCACAGCCACAGTTGTCGAGGGTTTCAATCCTTTGGCGTGGGTAAGAACATAAGATTTTACGAATACCTTTTGTTGATATCCTCCACTGTTCAACACATCGGAAATGATATACGGCAGATCTTCTTTGGTAACACGTTCCTTTTTGTCGCCCAGTTCAATAATGCGTTGCGTCACCTTTTTAAGTTCTTCTTCATTCAGGGTGAGACCCAACTCCTGCAGATTCTTCTGAATATTCGCTTTGCCTGAGGTTTTTCCCAAGGCATATTTGCGTCTTCGACCAAACCTTTCTGGCAAAAGATCATTGAAATAGAGGTTCTTTTTACTATCGCCATCCGCATGAATTCCAGCGGTTTGGGTAAATACGTTATCACCTACAATGGGCTTGTTGGCCGGAATCCCGAATCCTGTAAAGGCAGAAACCAATTTACTGACCTTGTACAGTGAGGATTCGTTGACGGCAATCTCCACATCAGGAAGAAAATCGTTGATCACCGCGACAACACTGGCCATAGGGGCATTACCTGCGCGCTCTCCCATACCGTTTACGGTAAGGTGTATGCCATGGCAACCCGCTTTTACCGCTTCCATGACATTGGCCACTCCTAGGTCATAGTCATTATGTCCATGAAAATCGAAATGGGAATCAGGATAGCGTTTTATGATTTCAGATACGAAATCAAAACTTTCCGAATGGGTCAATACCCCTAAGGTATCCGGTAATAAAATGCGCTCAACGGGCTGCTTGGTCAAAAAATCGAGATACTGTAGTACGTAGTCCTTTGAATTTCGCATGCCATTACTCCAATCCTCAAGGTAAACGTTGGTCTTGATACCCCGTTGCTTTGATTGTTCGAGTATTTTTGAAATGTCATCGAAATGTGCTTCTGGCGTTTTCTTAAGCTGATGGGTAAGATGGTTCAGAGACCCTTTGGTCAATAGGTTTTGAACCTTGGCTCCGGCCTTATCCATCCAATCCAACGAAACACCCCCATCGACAAAAGTCAATATTTCAACCTTGTCAAGATACCCTTTTTCAGCGGCCCATTGCGTAATTTTCTGTACGGCTTTCAATTCGCCTTCGGAAACCCGGGCTGATGCTATTTCAATACGATCAACTTTTAGCTCTTCCAAAAGCAATTTGGCCAAGGTAAGTTTTTCGGATACTGAAAAGGACACTCCTGAGGTTTGTTCCCCATCACGTAGGGTGGTATCCATTATTTCAATCCGTCGTTGGTTCATTTCGTGGCAACTTATTGATTATTAATGTATTTACAGCGGTGTGTCTTGGGCGTATTCGATGATTTTGTCCTTGATGTTCAAAAGATAATCAATGTCATCAAAACCGTTGGTCATGTTCGCTTTCTTGTAATCATTGATGTCAAAGCTTTCCTCTTCACCTGTTGCAAGAATAGTAATTGTTTGTTTTGGAAGGTTTACTTCCAACTGTGTTTTGGGGTCCGCTTCGATTGCCGTAAATATTTTATGGAGGAATTCAGGGCTCACTTGAACGGGTAATACCCCAATATTCAGACAATTGTTTCTAAAGATATCGGCAAAGAAACTGGAGACCACACAACGAAAGCCATAATCATAAACGGCCCAGGCGGCATGTTCCCGGGAAGAACCTGAACCAAAGTTCTTGCCCCCTACCAAAATTTTACCACCATAGATGTCATTGTTGAGAACAAAATCCTTCTTTGGGGAATTATCCGAATTATAGCGCCAATCCCTAAAAAGGTTGTCGCCAAATCCTTTACGTTCCGTTGCCTTTAAAAACCGCGCCGGGATGATTTGGTCGGTATCCACATTCTCGATGGGAAGGGGTATTGCAGAGGAGGTTAGTATATTGAATTTATCGTATGCCATGTTTCAAGTTATAAGTTTGAAGTTAAAAGTTTTGAGTTGTTACACTAAGCCGTTTCCATCGCCATAAGATCTCTGGGATCGGTCACTTTGCCAGTAACAGCTGCCGCAGCGGCTACTAACGGACTCGCCAATAAGGTTCTGGAACCCGGTCCTTGGCGACCTTCAAAATTCCGGTTCGATGTACTTACCGCATATTTGCCTGCTGGGACTTTATCATCGTTCATGGCCAAACAGGCTGAACAACCCGGTTCCCGCAATTCAAAGCCGGCTTCCTGTAGTATGTCGAGCAAACCTTCTTCCTTTATGGCCGCCTCAACCTGATGTGATCCAGGAACCAACCATGCTGTTACATTGTCCGCCTTTTTCCTTCCTTTTACAATAGACGTAAATGCCCTAAAATCCTCGATTCTACCGTTTGTACAACTT
>NZ_JBATHS010000390.1:0-3235 GCF_049667165.1 Maribacter sp. | reverse complement strand
GTACAGGTCTTACAAATGGCAAGATGACAGATCAGTTGTAGCTTTTCGTACAGAGTTGCCTCTTTATATTGTTTTTTATCGCAGATTAGAGCTGCTTTTTCGCACGAAATCATAGTTAAAACCAATTTTTGTTTAGGCAATCCATCAAAGCGGTTCTGGCCCTATGAATCATTACCCATAAATTAGACGGATTAATCCCAAGTTCTTTACAAATGTCCTCGGTATCCATACCTTGTATGGTTTTCATCGAAAATACCAAGGCTTGCTTTTTTGGTAGTTTAGAAATGCATTCCTGTATTGCCAGTCCTAATTCCTCATTCTCAATGCTGCTATTTTCCAAGATACTCAAGGGATCTGCGATCTGCTCTTCGAGCCAATCACCCTCGGCATCGGTTTGGTTGCCATAGTTCATACGAACCTCGGCCTTGCCCTTTTTTGAATTTATTTTTCGATAATGGTCGATCACCTTTCTTTTGAGAATGGCGATAAGCCATGTACGTTCGGCAGCGGTGCCTTTATAATTGGCGGCGGATTTTAATCCTGCGAAAAAGGTTTCCTGCACCAGATCCTTCGCAATCTCAACATCATTGATGCGTGCGATGGCGTAATTGAAAAGATAGTCTGCATATTGATCTACCCAGGTTTCAGGATGTAATTGGTGTTCGGCCATGTATTTTTTACTGCTATCAAAAGTAAATTAAATTTAACGATTATGCTTATTTTTGAAAAAAGAGATTGCATTATGAGAATTGTAGTATTGATGACAGCGGTGTTATTTTTAAACTTGGGCTGTTCACAGATAAAGGAAAAGAAGATAACCCAGGTTGCCCAGGAAGAATTGGATCGGGTAGTGTTGGTGGATGTCAGAACACCAAAGGAATACAATGCTGGTCATTTGGAGAATTCCTTGAATATCGATTGGATGGGGGATAGTTTTAAGTCCGAAATTGAAAAATTAGATAAAGGGGATACCATTTATCTGTATTGCCGAAGCGGCAAGCGCAGTGCCAGTGCGACCAAATATTTGGATTCCAAGGGATATAAGAATGTGTATAACCTTAAAGGCGGTTATATCGCTTGGGAACAGAAGAACCAATAGATCCAACTGCCGATGTAGTAGTGAAACCACCTGTTCCAAAGAACTACTTTTAAGGGTTTCATTCATTGAAAGCATTTTGAATACGTTTGTAAAGGATTGACATACGACACGTTACGTCTTTATATTCTTGGAACCTTCCTTTTTTTATCCATTACCAATCAACAATTTTTATTGATTTAATATTTTGATTTCGTATTGAAATAAGATATAATTTTAATCCTAAAATAAAGATTGATAATGGTATCATATATGGGAAAATCAGGTAAAGAAAAAAACGTTGTTTTAGCCTTCTTATCGCTCGTGGTTCTATTGGTTTTATCTTGTTCAAAAGACGAAAACACGATCACTCCTGAACCTGAACCTGAGGTTCCTATTTTCGCGGCGGTCGACACATATACCTATATAGCTCTAAGAAATGATGGAACCCTTTTTGAAATTGGTGATGAAGGCGGTAGTATTGAGCAGGTTAAAAAAATCAACAATATAACCTTCAATACGATTTTCAATACGGTTACCAGTTCTACGCAGAAAACATTTGTATATGAACAAATGCCTGAAATTATTTCAAACGGCACAAGCACAGGTTTTCGCGGACAATTATGTGCGCTTGATAACCAGAGTTTGCAATCTGGTTGTACGATATTGGACTTTTCGAACCATGATTTTCCCGAATTTGCAGGTTTGATAGCGTTGGATTGGGATGAAAAGAACAAAAACCTAGTGGGTATAGTAACAGATGTTGTCAATGAATCCCCCGAAAATATTAACTATGTTGTACGTATAGACCCAACTACTTTTGAAATTATCAGTACCGACGTTCAATTTGTAAAGCATGGTATTATTTCAAGCCTTTTGGTCGACAATACGTATTATATTTCTACCATGGTGGATGGCAGCGGTCACTCCGAATTGATGACCATTGATTTGATCACGGGTGAAACCAGGGACATAGATTTCTCGAATGTAGATTCATCCCCATTCTTACTGTCAAAAAATGATGAGGGAACAAAATATTTTGGGTTGGCTTGGGAATTCAACACAGGCTTTTTTAACGCCGCTGTACCTGTCAGTTTCGGTGCTGATAGCAGTATAGTGGAAATCGCCACAACAAAAAGGATATTCTTTAAAATAACAGTCGGTAAAAGTTTTTATAACCAGGCGAACAAAGAGCACGTTGTGCTAGTCGATACTGAGGATGGTGCAGGCCTATTGCGCTATAATTCGGAAAATGGGACCCTAAGAATAATTGGTTTAAAACCACTTCAAAACGAGCTTTCAAGTTTTGTCGCCATCGTACAGGTAAAATAAATGTTGGACTGATAGCTAAACCCTATTTTTCGTATTTCAGTCCTTTCCGTCCTCTTTGCCAAGCAACCCGGCCCGTTCCAAAAGCGCCTCGACCTTAGGTTCGGCACCCCTGAACTTTTTGTATAAAACCATGGGTTTTTCAGTACCTCCTTTTGAAAGTACATAATCTTTGAATTTTGTTGCCACCCCTTTGTCAAAGATTCCTTTTTCCTTGAAATAGGCAAAGGCATCGGCATCTAAAACTTCGGCCCACTTATAACTATAATATCCCGAAGAATAACCACCTTGAAATATATGGGAGAAAGAAACACTCATACAGGTTTCCGAGGTGTCTGGGTACAAGGTGGAACCTTCAAATGCCTTTGTTTCGTGTTTTTTCACATCTTTAACCCCACTGGGATCGACCCCATGCCAGGACATATCCAAAAATCCAAAACTTATTTGACGCAATGTGGCCATACCTTCTTGAAAAGTCGATGATTCCTTTATTTTTTGAACCAATTCCATGGGAATGACCTCGTCAGTTTCATAATGTGTTGCAAATAACTCCAAGGCTTCTTTCTCATAACACCAATTTTCCAAAATCTGACTGGGAAGTTCAACAAAATCCCAATAGACAGACGTGCCCGATAAGCTGGGATATATTGTATCGGCCAACATGCCATGCAGCCCGTGGCCAAATTCGTGGAATAAGGTGGTAACTTCATTAAAGGTCAATAACGAGGGTTTACTGGGGGTAGACCGGGTAAAATTACATACGTTCGAGATATGTGGGCGTACCTGCTTGCCATCTTTCACATATTGTGGTTTATAGGATGTCATCCATGC
>NZ_JBATHS010000389.1:0-10641 GCF_049667165.1 Maribacter sp. | reverse complement strand
GTCAAACGTATGAAAAGCAAAACATTTATACGGAAAATCATCGAAGACCCCAAAATACTTGATGACATACTGGCCAAATTATAATGAGGCCCTGGTTCCCCCGAAGCATCGGGGCTGGAGGCACCACTTAGAAAACCGCAACATGATTTGTTGCGGTTTTTTGTTTATAGTCAGGTTTTATAAAGGGCGCAACTACTTGGAAATTTCCTTTAACCGAAATATGTCAATCAAAGGATGCCACAATCTGCCTTCAAAAGGCACAAATGAACCATTCGCGCGTAAGATTCCCACAACCAAAACGACAAAGCCCTGAGTATTGCATTAATGCTCTTTTTTGGCCAACGGCCCAAAAGGAATTATATAAACCAAAACCGACATTAAAACAGAACCATTCGGCCTAATAATATCAATTTATTTGCAGGGCGAGGTGAACAAAAACTTAATATTATAGTATCTTTACCCTTAGCATTTTTCTGATATGAAAACTTGTACCCCCCTCTTCATGCTACTAATCATTGCCGTTTCTGGGCATGCCCAGAAAAAAATGGACAGGACCTTGAGACTGTTGAATGCTGAATCGGTACCTTATATACAGGTGACCGATGCCAGGGACAAAGACGGCGTTCTTTTTATGGACACCCGAAAAAAGTCGGAGTACGACATAAGTCATCTGGAAGACGCCATTTGGGTAGGTTATGAAGATTTTGATCCGCAACAACTCAAAGATCACGAAATTGACCTATCCACGCCGATAGTTGTTTATTGTTCCATAGGGGTTCGTTCTGAGGATATAGGCGAAAAACTTCAGGCTTTGGGATATACTAACGTATCCAACTTATATGGCGGTATTTTCGCATGGAAGAATTCAGGGCTTCCCGTTTTTGACGCAGAGGGCACGCAAACTGATAAAGTACATGCGTATAATAGGTTTTGGGGGAGATTTTTGACCGAAGGCGAAAAGGTTTACGAGTAAGCAAGTCCGATTCAATGAGCATCATTTTACAGAATTCAGAAGAGAAAGATTCTAAGACCATTCACTACCAATTGGCCAATTCGAAGAACCTATTACTTATTTTTACCCGAAATCCGGTCTTGGGAAAATGCAAGACACGATTAGCAGCCAAGGTAGGGAACCAAGTCGCATTGGATATCTACAACTTTTTACTGAAGCATACTTCCACGATTACGAAAGACCTAAATGTTCACAAACGGGTGTATTATTCCGAAGAGATCTGGAAAGACGATTGTTGGGATAACCGTATTTTTGATAAGCGTTTACAACAAGGTTTCGATTTAGGCACTCGCATGTCAAATGCCTTTAAGAATGGTTTTGAAGATGGATTCGAGAAAATCATCATCATTGGCAGTGATATGTTCGATATGGACAAATCGGATTTGGAGGATGCCTTTATGGCGCTAGCCCAAAATGATTATGTCATAGGACCAGCATTGGACGGCGGGTATTATCTTTTGGGCATGAAGTCCTATACGGAAAAGATATTCCAAAATAAGGAATGGGGCAAAGAACATGTGTTTGAAGCAACCATAAATGACCTTAAGAATGAAAAAGTGCGCCTTTTGGAACCCAAGAATGACATAGACCGTTATGAAGACCTAAAAAACAATAAAGCTTTTCAACCCTATTTGAAGAATATATGAGATTATCTGAACAACAATTACAAGAATCAACCGCATATTTAAAGGAAAAAGGATTCGATACTCCTGAAATAGGCATAGTTCTTGGAACGGGCTTGGGACAATTGGTCAATGCCATTGAAAATCCCATAACGGCGCATTACAACCATATTCCCTTTTTTCCGCTCGCCACGGTAGAATTCCATCCCGGAAAATTGATTTACGGTACCATTGAGGGTAAAAAAGCCGTGGTTATGGAAGGTCGTTTTCATTTGTATGAAGGTTATGACTTTATCGATGTGACTTATCCTATTCGAATTATGCACCAACTAGGGATTCATAAATTGTTCGTTTCCAATGCAGCCGGGGCAATTAATCGAACCTATAAAAAAGGGGACATTATGTTGATTGAAGACCATTTGAACCTTCAAGGAGGCTCCCCATTGGCCTTTGGCAATGTATCTGAATTCGGTGATCGCTTTGTGGATATGAGTGAGCCTTATGATTTAGACATGCGCCTTAAACTGATCGCTATCGCCAAGCGGGAAAAAATAAACCTACAAAAAGGCGTTTATGCGGCCGTAATAGGACCACAGCTAGAGACCAAGGCTGAATACAGAATGTTGAAAATCATAGGTGCCGATGCCGTGGGTATGAGTACCGTACCTGAAGTAATTATTGCCAACCATTTGCGACTACCCATTGTCGCCGTATCCGTTTTGACCGATGAATGCGACCCAGACAATCTCGAGCCTGTTGATATTCAAGAGATCATACGAATAGCGAATGAAGCTGAGCCCAAAATGATAAAATTATTTACAGAATTAATAAAAGAACTATGAGTTATTTAGAAGCTACAAACGACTTGTATCGCGATGCTGCCTTAACCCCCGAGGTCGGCCTTTGCTGCACTACCAATCCCATATGGCAATTCCCTGGCCTTTCGATTCCCAAGATCATGCAAGATATGAACTATGGATGTGGCAGTACGGTAGCGGCCCAAGACCTGGTGAATAACCCCAAGGTATTATATGTTGGTGTAGGTGGCGGCATGGAACTGTTGCAGTTTTCCTATTTTTCCCGACAAAAAGGCGGCGTCACTGGCGTGGATGTAGTGGACGAAATGCTCGAAGCTTCTAGACAGAATTTTAAAGTAGCCGAAGAAGAAAACGATTGGTTTCGCAGTGATTTTGTGAATCTTGTTAAAGGCGATGCCTTGAACTTGCCCATCGAGGATGGGAGTATCGACGTGGCAGCCCAAAACTGTCTATTCAATATATTCAAGACCGAGGACCTCAAGAAAGCCATCAGTGAAATGTACCGCGTTTTAAAACCACATGGCCGTTTGGTGATGAGCGACCCTACCTGCGAACAGCCCATGAACGACGAATTACGGAATGATGATAGACTCAGGGCCCTATGTTTAAGCGGTAGTATACCCATGAAAGACTATATAAAGGCTTTGACCGATGCGGGATTTGGCACCATTGAAATTAGGGCCCGCAAGTCTTACCGCGTGTTGTCGCCCAATCATTATCCCACCGATGAACTCATTTATATCGAATCGATAGAAATCGCCGCCATCAAAGATCCCATGCCAGAAGATGGGCCATGCATATTTACCGGTAAAACGGCTATTTATTATGGGGATGATGACTATTATGACGATAAGGTTGGGCATGTTTTAGTGCAAAACCAACCTTTGGCGGTATGTGATAAGACTGCTGCCGTATTATCCAAATCAGGCGAACCCTTCCATATCAGCGAAAGTACATGGCATTATAACGGCGGGGGTTGTTGTTGATTTTGTAAGGTTTGATGACTTCCTTGAACTAAAGAAACATACTGGTTCCCAACACAAGATTATGATCAAACTTAAATCCTTATTTAGTATCGTTTTGCCTTTTTTCTTGTTGCTGAATTGTTTTGGCCAAAAGCCACCGCTTGAAAAATCGATAAAAAGTACGGATAGCCTTGACCATGCCCCATGGGATATTTTATTGAAAAAATATGTAGACGAACATGGAAATGTCGATTACGCAGGTTTTAAGAAAGACACGGGTCTGCTTGACAACTACCTTGATTACCTGGCTGATAACCCCATTGCGGATACCGCAGAAAAAGAAGAACGATTAGCATACTACATCAATCTTTATAATGCAGGAACGGTTCATTTGATTTTGGAGCACTACCCATTAAAAAGTATCAAGGATGTTTTCAGGCCTTGGGGCAAAGATTGGGTAAGGATTGGGAGCAATATGTATTCCCTAGGTGAAGTAGAGCATGAAATGCTTCGAAAAATGGCGGAGCCCCGCATTCATTTTGCCATTAATTGCGCATCCTATTCTTGCCCGAAATTATTGAATGAAGCCTATACTGCTTCTAAAATAGAGGAACAATTGGAAAGGGCCACTTCCCATTTTATCAATGACCCTTCTAAGAATAAGATTTCGCGGGACGGTGTTGAATTATCCAAAATATTCAAATGGTATAGGGACGATTTTACTAAAGTAAAATCATTGATCGATTATTTGAACACCTATGCCGATAGTAAGATTTCCCAAGATTCGGACATCGATTATTTAATGTATGACTGGGGGTTGAATGAAAAAAGATAAAGCGACAATCAGTATTATAATTCCGGCGCTTAATGAGGAAGACCACATTGGGGCACTTATAGACTACCTTATAAAAAACAGTTCCGAGAAGCGCATAGCGGAAATTCTGGTTATTGATGGGGGCAGTCAAGATCGCACCACAACATGTGCCGAGAATGCCGGGGCAACGGTACTTAAAACCACGAAAGGAAGGGCCATACAAATGAACCATGGGGCCAATGCCTCGATGGGTGATATTCTCTATTTTCTACATGCCGATACTTTCCCCCCCAAGGACTTCGACCAGCATATCATCACAGCGATTTCGGGAAACCATGAATCAGGGTGTTTTCAAATGCGTTTCGATAGTACCAACTGGGTACTTCGGTTCTTTGCCTGGTTCACCAAATACAATCATAAAATTTGCAGGGGAGGTGACCAATCACTTTTTATCACCAAAGAACTATTTACCAGAACAAAGGGCTTCAACGAGGATTATATGGTTTTTGAAGATAATGAGTTTATTGGTCGTTTATACCGAAAAACCTATTTTAAGATACTTCCGCAACATGTGAAAACCTCAGCCCGAAAATATAGGGAGCATGGCGTCATACGACTGCAATATCATTTTGGGGTCATTCATCTCAAAAACTATTTGGGTGCAGGACCTGAGCAGCTTTATGATTATTACAAAAGAAAAATTGCCCTTTAACGGATAGGGCCGATTTCACCGCCCTCATAATCCAATATAACGCCCTCAGAAATCCATTTGGCGAGGGCCTGTCTATTATCGGGTTCCAATATTCTGCGTTGGTCTTTTTGGTTTTTGATATTTCCAATTTCAATATAGGCCATGGCAGGATGGGTGTTTCGTACTAGATACAAGCCTGTTCTATCACTAAACGTTCCTTCATAGGTTCGATTCGGCTGGTATTTTTTATATTTTTTCTGAAAGGTTTGATGAATGCTCTCGGCCAATTTTTTTCCGTTCTTACTTTGTTCATGATGGTAAAAGAACGCGTCTATATTCTGTCCCTTACTGCGACTATCCACATGGGTCACGATAAGACGCTGAAACTGTCCGCTATGCTTTCTATGCAAATCGTTTACAATGTCGACCCGTTGCTTAAGGCGCGCTAAATGGTTTAATGGAATTACCTTGTCGGGATAGGCGACCTCATCATGATCGATGTTCAAAATCCGTTCGTCACGAATCCCATCATTCAGGTCCCGAATAATAATGTACACCGTTGCACCATGGGACAGTAATTCTTTGGCCAATCGCAACGTAATATCATAGGCATACTCATCTTCGGCAATTTTGCCCTTCCCATAATTGGCCATTGCTCCTGGATCAGGGCCACCATGCCCTGAAATCAAATAATAAACCGCCCCTTTCAACTTTTCGCTCTTCAAAAAAACAGTTTGACCTTCACCGAAAATGGAATATTCCTTTCCCTCGATTTTTTTAATCTCGGTCGATTTCTTTTGTAGGGAATCGACGATTGTGACGCTATCTGGTTTTACAAGTGGGATTTTGTAATCCCTTCCTTCGTACAAATGCAAACTGTCGCGAAGATTATCAAAATTAAGTGCGATAAAATCATTAAATGTTTCAGAGGGATCTACCCCTTGTTTTCGTAAAAGGGAATATATACCATCGCCTTTCTCGGCAGTTACGGCAATATAGGAATCCTGTCCATGGGAGGCACCTGTCATGAACAGCACTATCCCGAAGATGAAATCTTTGATTTTCATACAACCTCTATTTCTAATTATCTTCAAATTCAGTGTTGGAATAATCCAATAAAATTCCGTTGGCAATTAGGTTGGCTATATTATTTTTAGTTGCGGTAACCTTTATGGTTTTATCGGCATCACCCATTTTTGGGCCCATAATTATAAAGGTTATTGGTGGCAAACTATTTTTGGCAAATGTAATGTCATCGAAATCGGTGCACATCTCGGAATAATCATTCAAGGCTTCCCGTTTAATGGTGTTTTTACCGAAAACCATTAACATATTATCCGCAAACCTTTTACTTTCGCCACTTTCCGCATAATGATATACCGAAATATCGGTCTTTGTTTTGGAATTAATCCCACCATTATCTATCACCATAAGTCTTTGATAGTTGCCATTATGTTTCAAGTATTTTTTATTCACAACACTCACAAAATCGATTAAGTTTAGGGAATCCTTTATATCGCTATTGAACAAGTAAACCCGCGCACCACTTTGAAGCAATTTTCTTGCCATAGTCACGGCAATAACGTCTTCGACATTATTTGAAACCACCTGCCTGCCTCGACTATGTTGCTCAATCAAATAATATACCGTATTTAACAAGGAACTATCCTTTATCTTCAAAGTTGCCAATTTCCCCTCGAAAATCGGCCTTTCCATACCATCGCCCATATCGATGATCAGCCCCCTATTTTTAAATGAATCAGGGGCATTTGGGAGAAAATAAGTTTCGCCCACTACCAAATCGCTTCCATTGATTAAATTATCCTGGTTCAATTCAAGAAAGGCCCCATAATATTTAGCGATTTCGATGCCTTCGTTCCTTAGGATGGAGAAAATGCCGTCTCCGTTTTTGGCGATAACGGTTTGTAAAGCTTCCTGGGAAATTGCACTGAGACAAGAAATCATCGCCAGGGCGATCAATAGTACATTCTTTAATGAGGTCACGTGGAAAAGTGTTTCCGCAAAGTTTATCAAAAATACTTGCCAATTCCAAATGCAATGGAAGGTTACCGCTTAAAATAAGTTCCTATCTAAATTTATTTTTGAAATCTTTATGAAAAAGGACGTCCCAATGCCCGTATTCATGACCATTAAAATCCAGATTTCAAGACACATACGGAATTTCTTGGTGGTCTTGACGTATTGAAATTCCGCAGTTCAATACATTTTATAGTGGTCTCTGATGACTAGTTGTGCAGGTTTATTCTGAGGGGTAAACCGATTGTCTTTTCCACCCCCTGCCTTATCATGGTGAATAAACCACTTCCAAACATAACCGCCCGCAAACCAATCTTCTTTCCAGAATTCCTCAAAAATTGCTTTTTTGGCATTTACTTGACCGTCCAAGTTCACTTTCTCCTCATTCCTATCTACCAACCATGGCTTTTTTGCCGTATAATCCATACTTCGATACCCATATTCCGTAAATAATATGGGCTTGCCTTTTTCAATGGACAGGGCCTTCATCTTCTCCTTATGTTTTTCCCATCCTTTTTTTAATTGGGCAACCGAAGGGGTACGCTCCTCTGATAAAGGAAAATACGCATCAATACCAATATAATCAAGATCTTCCCAAAAAGTCGTTCTTGGATACTCATCCCAATTTGCGGCATAAGTTAACTTGCCTGTATATACCTCCCTGATTTTTGCAATGAGTTTTTTCCAGAATTCAGGTCTATTGTTTACGAATTGCTCTAATTCCGTACCGATGCATAAGATAGACACATGGGTATCCTGAGCCAAACCGGCATAAGCCAGCATGAATTTTTCATACGAATTCTCCAACGTTCTCCAGTCTTCCTCGGATTGCATCTTTAGGGTTCCGGTAAATTCGCCCCGCCAAATCCAGATTTGGGGTTTGAGCATGACTTTTACACCATTCTTATGCAACATTTCAATGTATTGTTTGGCCCCAATTTTAGTTTCTCCATACCATTGACGTTCGGTATCGAAGATGATATCGGGGGAATTGATCTCCCGAATAAAACCAAAAGGCATTACGGCCGCATGATTGGCATTGATCTTCAGAATCTCATCGACATGGTTCTGCCCAACCTTCTCGCGGGAGGCCACGAAGCTGACACCATTGATTTTTTCCTTGACCTGACTCATACAGGAAAACTGCAATAAACATAACATCAACAATCCTAAATGCCTCATTCTTCAAAGATTATAATTTAAAAGTACAGTATTTCATAAATATTCGCTAAAATTTCAGTTGTGCAGGCAGGGTCGATCCACAACCGAACGCAAAATCCTATTCACCACATCACAAAATACAACTAATCCGCTTCCGGTAAACATAAATACACTACCATCCCTTATTTTGTGAAGAATCCATTAGCTTGAAAATTAAGTTCTTATATTTAGTTGCGACTTATAGAAAGACAACCAATAAAATAACATGGAACATATCGTTATCATTGGCAATGGCATCTCTGGGGTCACCGCCGCAAGACATATTAGAAAACTTTCCGACAAACGCATTACCATCATCTCGGCAGAAACAGACTATTTCTTTTCACGAACGGCCCTGATGTATGTGTATATGGGCCATATGAAATTTGAACATACCCAACCCTATGAAAATTGGTTTTGGAAAAAAAACAGGATCGAATTGGTGAACGGTTTTGTAGAACAAATACACCACGAAGAAAAGAAGGTAGCGCTAAAAGAAGGCGAATACATTGCCTATGATAAGCTAATCATCGCAACTGGATCAAAACCGAATAAATATGGTTGGCCAGGCCAAGATTTGAAAGGGGTACAGGGACTATATTCCAAACAGGATTTAGACGGGGTTGAAAAATATGCACCGAACAACAAAGTGTGTAATCGTGCTGTAATCGTCGGTGGTGGATTGATAGGCATTGAATTGGCCGAAATGCTTCTAAGCAGGGATATCCCAGTCACCTTTTTGGTGAGGGAAGATAGTTTTTGGAATGGCGTGTTACCATCCGGTGAATCTGAAATGATCAATGAACACATACGCGAACATCATATCGACCTGCGATTATCGACCAATTTAGCTGAAATCATCGCTGATGAACATGGAAGGGCCAAAGGCGTGAAAACAGACAAAGGAGACACTATTGCCTGCAATATTGTAGGTTTAACGGCCGGGGTTTCCCCGAATATCTCCTTTTTAAAAGACAGTAGTATAGCAACTGGCCGAGGGGTAATGGTCAATCGATACCTTGAAACCAACATAGCCGACATCTATGCGATTGGCGACTGTGCCGAACAAAAAGAAGCCATAGGAAATAGAAGACCTATTGAGGCGGTTTGGTATACCGGACGAATGATGGGGGAAACCATCGCCCAGACCGTTTGTGGGAACAAAACTGAATATAAACCGGGCCACTGGTTCAATTCTGCCAAATTTTTGGATGTGGAATACCAAACCTATGGATGGGTATTCAGTGAAAAATCTAAAAAAGATGTTGAAAAACACTTCCATTGGCGGCATCCAAAGGAAAAAATTTGCATTACGGTTGCCTATCATGCCGACACCCATAAATTCTTGGGCATCAACACCTTTGGTATACGCATGCGACATGACATTTTTGACCGATGGCTTACTGAAGAAAGGGATGTGGATTTTGTAATGGCCTATTTGAAGGATGCCAATTTTGACCCTGAATTCTATGCCAATTACGAGGCGGATATCTTAGCGGAATTCAATGAGGCAATGGGGACGACCATTACTTTACAAAAGAAAAGTTGGAAACGAATTTTTAAAACGGCCTAAGAATCTATGAAAAGAATAAAAAAATTAGGCCTTGTCGTTTTTTTGATAGGTTTAGCGATTTTTACCGCTTTACCCCTACTCGGCACCTATAAACTTTCCACTAAGGACTTCAATGATTTTGTAAGTCAAAAGCACATAAAAAGTGAATTGTTTATTACGCATATACAACAAAATGTAGTTGACCAATCTTTCGATGGAATGCCGGCATTCGCTCCAAAAATAACCAATGCCCTGGAACAGGCTAATGCGGACCATCGAAAAAACAAGGAATATGGAAAAGTAATCTATACCAAGTCACATGATATGGCCGCAGAACTTGGCAAGATAGCAGGAAGTGGACTTATCGTGGACCATAAAGGACTCATGTGGTTTTTAACCTTTGGATTGGGTATTTTGGGTGCCCTCATGTTCATCATTCCCAATGTGGTACTATTAGGTAAGAAAGGAATAAAGAACAATGGCATTTATCACCAAAACGCCACGAATAGGGGTTGGATAGCTTGGTTGGTCTTTGTTTTCCTGATCTCTTTTTACCTCATCCTTTATTTTCGACCCGAATTTGCCGTGAATTGGACTTTTCTGGTCGACCCTATCAGTGAAAGCCTTAGTGGGAATCCGGCCGGTCAATGGTTCGTATATGGTTTCATGTACTGCGTGGTCATGACGGTAATGGCCGTTCGTATGTACATTAAGTACCGCCACAATAAGTACCAAATGATACGTACGACCTCGGTGCTTTTCTTTCAAATCGTATTTGCTTTTTTGATTCCAGAGATTATGGTGCGCCTACAAATGCCCTACTATGATTTTAAGAATGCATTTCCCTTGGATTATGATTTTTTCTTTAGTTGGAATCTCAATGAGCTAATGGCCAGTGGAAGTATCGGCTTGTTTATTCTTGTATGGGG
>NZ_JBATHS010000388.1:0-50528 GCF_049667165.1 Maribacter sp. | reverse complement strand
ATTCAAGACTTAAACGAATACCGTTCATCTTTTTTAGTGCCAAAACGGAAAAAAGCGATATTAGGGCAGGTATTGATGCTGGTGCGGATGATTACCTTATCAAACCTTTTGAACTTGATGATCTTTTAGTCTCGATCACAACGTGTTTACATAAGAAACAATCTTCCTGACTCCTTTTCATGAAAAATCGATTCTACTTTCATCAGAATGTTGATTGTGGTCAAATTATGGGGTGCACTGATTCAAATCATTTCGAATTTTAACCGATATGGATACCTTGATGTAAATCAAATCATCAAGCATGATCACGTACGAAAAAATCCCACTACCTAGAAAGGAATTTGAATATCTTATTGTGGATCGGGACTACGATTGTATTTCCATATACCTTCCCATGGACAAGAAAGGAAAGGAACAGAACAAGCATTTAGCCCAGGCACGATTGAAAAAATGCATACGACAGATTCAGAAGCAGTTGATGGATCGACAGATGCATAAGAAGGAAATAACGAAATTACTGGAACCGATAGAAAAGTTGGTCGATACATCGGATCTTTGGCGTAATCCATCTGACGGCCTAGCCATATTCCTAGATCGGGAAGATGGTCTTCGCTATTACAAAATTCCGATTTCCTTTGAAGAACGCGCCTATGTTACAGGTCATTTTTATCTCTTGCCCTTATTGCCACTATATCATAATGATGGACTTTATTATCTATTGGAACTAAGTCAGGACTATGTGAAATTGTATGAAGCCTCAAGATACCATTTTAAGGATGTATATCTTGAAGATGTCGCCCCTAGGGAATTGGAAGAGGCTGTGGGCTTCGATTTTGAACAGAATAATCTGCAGTTTAGGAGCGGACAATCGGCCCATGGCGCAACTTTTCATGGTCAAGGTGCGGGCAAGGAGGATTTTAAGGTTGAAATGCTTGAATATTTTAGGATGTTGGATAAAGGTGTGCGGAAACTCATTTCAGACCCACAGGCTCCTTTGGTACTATCTTGTACGCAAAGGTTATATCCCCTCTACGCCGAGGTAAACACCCATAAAAATTTGTATAAAAAGCATTTGACCGGGGATCCCGAGTTTACAAAGGATGGTAAAAAGCATCAAAACTCTTGGCAACTTGTTGAGGACTATTTTCAACAGCCCCAGTTTGACAAGATGAAAGCGTTCACTGAATTATACCATACACAAAAGACGTCCTATGAACTCAGTACGATCATACAAGCAGCACTCAATGGTAAAGTGGATACCCTCTTTTTAGAAAAGGGAAGTGATGTGTTCGGTATTTATAACAAGGAAGACAGCAAAGTGACTTTAGGCGAACAGCACAAAATATTCAATGCATCGCTGATGAATTTGACTGCCCTTCGGACTTTTGAGCAGGGGGGTCAGGTATATATGCTAGCTTCTGAGGAAATGCCGATAAGGGAAAGTCCGATGAACGCTATTTTTCGATATTGAACCATTAGGGTATACATAATTAAAGCGTTATGAAAGGGGCATTGCAACTCGGTAAGGTATCCAATATACGCATATTGGTGCATTGGACATTTTTATTCATACTGGTTTGGGTGGTGTTTTTGGAAATTCAAAGGGGCGGTAATTTCGAATCCATACTGTTCAATCTCGCTTTTATCTTGGTTGTTTTTCTCTGTGTGGTGTTACACGAGTTGGGTCACGGTTTAATGGCAAAACGTTTTGGGATAAAGACAACGAAGATCACATTGTTGCCCATTGGTGGGGTAGCTAGTTTGGAAGGGATGCCCGAAAATCCGAAACATGAGCTTTTGGTCTCTCTGGCAGGTCCCTTGGTAAATTTGGTGATTGCCCTGGCTTTGTATTTTGCGATACCCGTACAAAGTTTTATATCGTTACACTTAACAGAACTGCTTGAAAAGTTAAGTGAATTCACCTTACCTAATTTCCTCTTTTATCTTTTTGTGGCCAATTTGGCCCTTGTGATTTTCAATCTCATACCTGCCTTTCCTATGGATGGGGGACGTGTTTTAAGGGCTTTGCTTGCCATGTATACTGACCGTATAAAGGCGACCCAGATTGCTGCGAGTATTGGACAATCGATTGCCATAGTATTCCTGTTGTTGGGCATGTTGTTCAATCCATTTTTAATATTGATAGCCCTATTCGTTTTTTTGGGGGCTTATGGCGAAAATAAGATGGTACAGCAAATCGCACTTTTGAAAGGTCATGTGGTGAAAGAGGCTATGTTGACCCAAATAACCCTTTTGAAACCCAATGATACCATGGAGGAAGTAGTTGGGCTCATTCTTTCGGGAACCGAAAAGGATTTTATTGTAGAGAAGGAGGGTAGACCTGTGGGGATTTTGACCAATGTCGACATCATGAATAATTCAAAAAATAGAAAAAAGGAAGTGCGCGAAATAATGAAGACCTCCTTTAAGGAAATCGATTTGGATGCACCACTTGGGGATGTGTTCAGGTCGGTTGAGGTTCAAAAGGAATACTTTTTCCCGGTACTGAATAAAAAGGGCCTACTAGTAGGTGCCATTGATATGGTGAATATCAATGAATTTATTCTTCTACAATCAAAGTTGGACTATTGATCAATGATCAAAAGGTGCTTACCTTGAATAAAAGTGTCAATGTTTACATAGATAGGGAAGAGGATGATACAGATCATTTCTTTAGAACGAGTAATAAGGTAATTTAGGTCAACATATTAAATTTAAATACAAAATATTATGGGAGTAGTAAAAGTTATTGAAATCATGGGGAATTCAAAAGTTAGTTTTGAAGATGCCCTACAAAACGTTGTTGAGGAAACCTCAAAAACCATAAAGGATATTAAATCGGTTTATGTACAGGATATGCAAGTTACCGTAAAGGACAATCAGATTGATGAGTACAGGGTAAATGCCAAAGTTAGTTTTGGCATATTACAGGATTGATCGTTTCGATCCATTTGCAGATAATTTTACAGGGCATGTTACACGATGTTTACATGCCTTTTTCTATGTATTTCTGTTCGGTCCGACGTAGAGGACTAATTAATTTTTTACGTGTAGGATTGATCTAAATCATTGCGGTAGTGTATCCTTTTTTCCACTTTTAGATGAATATAAATCGAATAATTATGGGACAGGTAGCAATATTTGACAAACATGTCGAAACGTATGAAAAATGGTACGAAGTTTATAGTGAGGTTTATCAATCGGAACTTCTGGCCCTAAGGGAGCAGTTGGAAAAACTACCGGAAAACATCCGTGGAATTGAAGTGGGCCTGGGTACGGGTAGATTTGCTGCTGCATTAGGTATAAAGGAAGGTGTGGAACCATCGAGTGCAATGGCCGAGAAGGCCATTAATAGGGGTATAGAGGTGATAAAAGGGTTTGCTGCCCAGCTCCCCTATGGTGACCTACAGTTCGATTTTGTGCTTTTTGTTACCATTTGCCATTTGGATCAAATGAAATATGCACTGAAGGAAGCGAATAGGGTCTTAAAGCATGAAGGCAGTATTCTTATCGGGTTTTTGGACAAGGATCAAAATATAGCAAAAGAGTATATCGAGAAACGCCATCGTAGCACTTTCTTCGCGAAAGCCAATTTCTATACCGTAGAGCGAATAATGACATTATTGAAAGAAGCCGGATTCAAGGACTTGGAATTCAACCAGACCCTCTTTGGAAGTTTGGATGAGATCAAGGAAGTACAACTGCCAAAAAATGGATATGGAAAAGGTTCCTTTGTCGTGGTGAAAGGCACCAAGAAATGATGGGTCCTATTCTAAAAGAAATCTTAGGTAGCTAATGAATTTATGCTGTGGCATGTAATGGGTATGGTAAAAGAACCTCAAAATCATGCAAGCCATAACCTCCATTAGCTACCATTGGTATCCCCAATAGGGTATTTTTTAGTATTGGTTTCCTCCAATAATTTAATGGCTTCTTCATCAGATACTTGTTGAAATTCCTCGTAGAACTGCCCAACGGCATGAAAATTTTCGGGTATTTGCAAACAGATCAGTTCATCTACATCAGGGGTAGCTTTCAATAGCCTAATAGCTGAGGGTGGGGCCACGGGTATGGCTACGACTATTTTCCTTGGATTTTGTTTTTTCACCAACGCTATCGTTACCATGAGTGTATTTCCGGTAGCCACACCGTCATCGACAATGATAATCGTTTTATCACGTAGATTTTCAGGGAATCTATGTTTGTAATACTGCCTATGTCTCTGTTTTAAGATTTCACGAATATGGGCCGTTTCTTCGGCGATGTATTCCTTGGGAATTCCGATGGCATCGGTAAGGATTGTGTTTTCAAGACTTAATGCCCCTATAGCGTATTCCTTATGGAAAGGATGTCCTATTTTTTTGGTCAATACAACGTCTAAAGGTGCGCCTAAGGTTTTGGCCACAACGGATCCAATAGGAAGTCCACCACGCGGTATGGCCAGGACCACCAAATCCTCGGTTTTGATATACATTAGGTGGTCGGCCAACTGGGTTGCCGCGTCGATTCTATCTCTAAACATGAATTCCAATATTTTCGGGCACAAGATGCTTTACGAACCAATCGGCCGATACATTGGCAACTTCTTGCAATTTGCCTGTTTCTTCGAATAAATGGGTGGCTTGCGGTATGATTTCAAGTTTCCGTTCGCATTGTAATTTGTGATACGCCTTTTCATTTAGCTCTATGACCACTTCGTCCCAACCACCAACGATCAAAAGTGTTGGGGCGGTAACCTTGCTCAAATCCTGAAAGGCCATATCAGGCCGGCCGCCTCGCGAAACAACCGCTTTGATTTTCTGGTCAAAAAAAGCGGCTGCCCGAAGCGCAGAGGCTGCTCCTGTGCTTGCTCCGAAATACCCGATGGGCAAGTCCTTGGTCTCTTTTTGCTTCCGTACCCATTGTGTTGTCTCAATGAGACGCTGTGTAAGCAAATCGATATTGAAACGGTATTCATGGTCACGATCTTCATCTTCGGTCAAAAGATCGAAGAGCAAGGTGGCCAATCCTTTTTGTTGCAGCAATACGGCAACGAAGTTATTTCTGGGACTTAGGTGGCTACTTCCGCTCCCATGCGAAAAAATCACCAATCCAATTGCTCCTTCAGGAATGATCAGATTCCCTTTTAGAACGACACCTTCCAACGGAATGGTGACCGATGTGCTTATTTTGATATTATTTGACATTTTTTTAAGAATTTAAAAGGTTTACCACAAAAGAATTCAAAATCACCCAATCTTAAAATGACACTGGTCAGAATACCAATGCGGTTACGAAATTTTTAAAAGGTCATTCCAGAATATTTTTCTTATGGTAGCTTAGAAGTGGCAAATGACCTTCGGATTTCATTCGTTTTACCAAATCCCAGTGCGTAAGGTCTTTAATTAGACTGTGCCCTTCGCGTTCAAGCATGGCTACCATATCGGGTTCTATTTCATCAATGTATTGCTGCAGTGTTGCAAAGACGTCTTCTCCATAACGTAGGTCAAAATGGATGTTATCACAATTGACCTTGTGTCGCAACATGCCTTTGAACCATTCCATTTGGTCATTACTGGTCCGTGTATCCATTGTCGAAACATGTACGACGTGTAGATCCAGTTGTAAGGGTTTGGCCAACTCGGTCAATTTTTCGATCATAAAAATATCCGCTCCTTCAAAATCAGTGGCATACATCATTTTTTTGATGCCATGGAAATCCACATCGTCAGGCACCGCTAATACAGGACAGGAAGCCGCATTGATAAGTGATGTAGTCGTACTTCCAAGTAGGGCTTCGCGGATGGCACTGCCCCCCTTCGCACCCACTATGATTAAATCGGCACTATGTTCTATGGCATTTTTAATGATTATTTCGTGGGCAGGTTTTCCTTCGTCGATTTTGCATGTTATCTTATTGGCCCCCGGTTTGTTTATCAGATGTTCTGCGCAGAAATCCAACAATCTTTCACGATGATCGGCAAACGCCCTGACTTCCTTACGCGAATAAGTGTGTGAAACCGTACTTGCCAGGGTCAGTGATAATTCAAATACGTGAAGCGCAATGAGTTTGGCATTCAGTTCCTGACTAAGTGCATTTGCAAAATGCAAGGCAGCCACAGAATTCTTTGAATAATCTGTGGCATATACAAAAGTCTTCATAGTTACTATTTTTTATTCCCTTAAATGTAGAGCAACTAACAGGCAGATGAAATGATGTGTATCAGTCAGCCTATATAAATAGGCATGACATAGGTCATTTAGCAGTTCACTGGGTCCGATTATTTTTGTTTCTATAATCGCTAATGTGTTATAAACCTCGATTTAGTGCCATGAACAATCCGGAGGACATTCTCATAGGAATTACAAGACTAACTTCAAAAATCGAAACTGAATACCCTGAATTGTATCGTTTTTTGGAAGAGAACCCCATTACATTACCCACCATGGCACACCCCGAAGTACACAAAAAAGAACTACAAGACTATCTGGAAAGTTTAGAGCAGTTGTTGGACAAGCATTTGAAAACGCATAAAAAGGATAAAGGTTTAAATTGATACAATGGGAGAAATCGCTACATCAGAAAGGCAGATCACTTTGTTTTACAATTCCAATTCAAGTAGGGCGAAACAAACCTTGGCTTTCGCCAAAGCCGAGGGGTTGCCAATCTTGCCTATAGACATACTCAAGACCGGATTGACCGGGACACAGATCGTTGAATTGGCCGATAGATTGGGTATCGAGGTCAAAGATTTGGTGAACCAGGACCATCCGGCCTATAAAGCCAAATTCGAACCTCATGATTTCTCTATGGAGGACTGGATAAAGATGATCAAGCATAACCCTGAGATTATGAAACAGCCCATTGCATTACGGGGGAATATCACTATCCTGGTCGAAACTCCTTCAGACATCATTAAAATTTAATTCTTTTACGGCTGGCGTCAAAATACGCTTTGGTTTTATGCAGGCAGGTTAAGGATTTTACCTCTCGTTCTCCATATGTCCTAAGCAGCGATTTTCCATTGGGGAAAAGAGCCTTTTTTGTTGATCGTGCCATGGCGTAATCCCATTTATTCCTGGCTTCAGTAGGTTTTATGACCCTTGTTAGCGCACTTCCCTACTGATTTAGGTCATTGATATAACGTATTTTAGATTGTAACTTGAATTATACCTATAATTCAAAAATCGCGGGTGATGTCTATTTTAGAAGCATATGAATCTGGGGAACATGAAAGCAAAATATCACACTTTGCGGCCATGGTGACTTTGGCGAGTATAGATGGACCTATAAATCCGGAAGAACACATGGTTTTAAAAGGCTTGGCCTTTAAACTGGATGTATCCGAAGAAGAGGTTAAGGTCATTTTAAAAAACCCAAGAAAATACCCGTTGATTCCCCCATACGGCCTAGAAGAACGCATAAATCGGCTACATGATTTTTTCAATGTAATAAATGCAGACCATGAAATCGATGCCAAGGAACGCGCCATGATTTTCAAATATGCCATCGGTCTAGGTTTTTCGACTGAAGGTGCGAAAAAGGAAATTAAAAAATGCATCACTTCGCTCGGTACTGAAAGTGTTGGTTAGAACGTAATAGGGATCATTTTAAGAATCCGATGTATAGGCTGTCAATTTATTTTGCCCCACTTTTCCCCAGTACGCTATCATCACAAGGCAGATCGCCGGTTACATATTGAAGGCCATCTAAAAGAAAAGCAAGTATTTTTGGGTTTTCATAACTCTGGGCATTATGTGAAGGTGAGGCATAAAATATACGCCCCTTACCGTAAGGTTTTATCCAGGAAATGTATTTGATCTTGTCTTTAGGGTTGGTTTTCATTCCTTCCAAAGCAATTGTTTCCATATATAATAGGGGCTTAAAGTTATAATCGAAATAGGCGTTGTTGAAAAAATAAGGCTCATCAACGTGCTCAAATCCTTCACCCTCAAAAGCCTGTACCAGGGGATGTTGGGAGTCGACTAATTTAACCTTGATCTTCTGCTGTTTTGGGTGGTAATCAAAACTCCCTCCTAGCATTTCGCCAAAATTCCTTGATTTGTTCTGCATAACAATGGCACCGTGCAGCACCATTAATCCGTAACCTTCTTTTACATACTTCAACAAATTATTTTCCAATTTTTTGGCTTTTTTCATCCGCTGTTGGTCGTTCAAAGCCTTGTCGTTTTTAAGTACGTCCCAAAATAAATCCCTCTTATCCCCAATTGAACAATTGTTGTTCAATACGATGGCGTCGAAATTTTTCAAATTCCTCATTTCGAACATTGAGATATCCTTTGATGTGGTTACGGAATAGGCCCCTGATTTTTCAGCTATGGTTTTAATGACTGCCTCCGTATGGGGTATGGTCCAATGCTCAAAACCGGTGTGCAATGAAAATATGAGGATTTCCTTTTTCCCTTTAATGGGTATGGTGGTAGTTGATGGTGCCGATTGTTCTATTTGTGATATCCATTCATCCGATAATTCAAAAGGCTCCGGTTCTTGTGCAGATGTGGATGCTGAAAAAGCAAAAATAAATAATACGAGAGGGTGTAATTTCATTTCTAAACGGTTAGTGGTTTAAGTTCGAGAAAACAAGGAATATGAATGGTCACCTATGATTTTATAAAAACTAGTTGTAAATTCCCTAAAGATAAGAAATGACTCAACCAAACCCTTCCATGTTTTTGTTCAAATCCTTGAAATTATCTTTCCTTTTTGGTCTAATGATTTTCATTGTATGTAACGGATGTAATGAAGGTCAAGATGAAACAATGGATTTCGAAGTGGTATTTAACCAACCTATTGCCGTTTCCACCCCTATTTTTATTCCTATTGGACCCGATGTGGATAAGAATCTTGTTTTAGTCAGGAAAATGGAAGGTTCAATTACGAAAGTACCCATCCAAAGATTTGAAAACAAACTTTTTTTTATGGCCGAACCCTCCGTGAATATTTCGGAGAAACCCATTTATTCCTTAAAAAGTAGATTCGACAGTGGGTTGAACAACGGGAATGCATACATGGTTCAAAAGAATGGGAATCTCCAAATGGGTATTAGGGGCAAACCGGTTTTGGAATACCGCTACGGGATGCATTATCCGCCATCAGGGGTGGACTCCATTTTTCGAAAATCGGGATATATCCATCCCTTGTTAACTCCGAAAGGGGATACGTTGACGCGCATCAATCCACCAGACCATTTTCATCATTATGGTATTTGGGGGCCATGGACCCATACCCGTATCGATACCACAAGGGTTGATTTTTGGAACCTAGGGGACGGTCAAGGTACGGTTCTGTTCAAGGAGTTTGTTGATACCACTTCAGGACCGGTATTTAGTGCTTTCAGTGCAGTCCAAGAGCATATCGATTTTAAGACTGAAAAGGAACCTCAGGTGGCTTTGAATGAAAATTTAAAGGTGACACTTTGGAATTTGGATCAGCCGGATCGGTATATGTTCGATTATACCACGACTTTTAATTCTCCCCTTAAGAACGGGATTCTATTTGAAGCCTATCGGTATGGGGGTGGCATAGGTATGCGTTTTAATGAACGTTGGAAAAAAGACAATTGTACCGTAATGACCTCTGAGGGTGAAAGTCGCATTGATGCCGATGGTACTAATGCCCGGTGGGTGATAATCAGCGGGGAATCGAGAACTGGAAAAGGCACTAATGGGATATTATTTATGAGCCATCCCAACAACCGAATGCATCCCGAACCCATGCGTATTTGGCCCGAAGATGCCAACGGGGGCAGGGGGGATATGTTTTTTGAATTTTGTCCTATTCGCAATGTAGAATGGCCGATTGAATCGAACAAAGACTATGGGCTTACATATAGAATGGTGGTTTTTGAGGGGTCCATCTCGGCAGAAGAAGCAGAAGACTATTGGCAAGGTTTTGCCAATCCCCCAGAGGTTAGAACAGTTTTCAATTCATATAGAACAAAGTAACCATGCAAAGAAGAAAATTCATAAACCGAACAACCTTAGGGGCAGCTGCCTTGGTTGGTTTCCCATCCATAGTACCCGCCCATGTTTTGGGTAAAGATGCCCCAAGTAATAAAATCAATATCGGCCAAATCGGATGTGGTCGTATCGCCCGTGATCATGACATTTACGATACCATTCGTTTTAAGGATGCCCGATATGTTGCCGTTTGTGACGTGGATTCAAAAAGAGCGTCAAATGCCAAGGGTTTGGTCGATAATTTCTATAATGCCAAGACCGGCAAGGAAAATTATATGGATGCCAAGGTGTATGATGATTATCGGGAAATGCTTCTGAACAAGGATATCGATGCCGTGGTCATCAGTACCCCAGATCACTGGCATTCACAACCTGCGATGGAGGCGGCATTGGCAGGTAAGGATATCTATTTGCAAAAACCAACTTCCTTGACCGTTAGCGAAGGGCAGCAGCTTCGTGAAGCGGTACAAAGTAAGAATGTCATTTTGCAAGTAGGCACCCAACAAAGGGCCATGCCTCAATTTCGCGTAGCAGCGGAGCTGGTCAGAAACGGTCGTATTGGGGACATCCATACGGTCAAAATTGGACTTCCAGGAGACCCAGCTGGTCCAGTGGCCCCTGAAATGCCCATACCCTCAAATTTGAACTTTGATATGTGGTTGGGCTCCACGCCCGAAGTGCCATATACAGAAATAGGGGTACATCCCCAAAACGATTATAGCCGCCCCGGATGGTTACGTCAAAGAAATTATGGCGCAGGTATGATTACAGGTTGGGGGCAACACCATTATGATTCTGCCGCTTGGGGGATGAATACGGAATTAACAGGACCTAGTTCCGTTGAGGCCTTGGCCGAATTTCCAAAATCAGGGTTATGGAACGTGCATGGCGATTTTTTCGTGAAACATGAGTATGACAATGGAATCACCGTGTATACCAGTGGGGGTTACACCAACGGCATTCGTTATGAAGGTACCGAGGGTTGGATTTTTGTTTCCCGCGGAGCCTATACCGCTTCGGCCAGTGATCCCGTAGATCAGGAGAAAAGTGCAAAAGCCCTAAACGCATCCGACCCAAGCATTTTGGCCTCCGTTATTGGCGAGAATGAAATCCATTTGGAAAAAATAGATGATCAGCATGGCAACTGGTTAGATTGTATCAAAACCAGAAAGCAACCCATATCCCCAATAGAAAAAGGGCATAAGGCCTGCACCATCTGTTTGATCAGCGATATTGCCATGCACTTTGATAGAAAGTTGCAATGGGACCCAAAGAACGAGATTTTTTTAAATGATGAGGAAGCAAATGCCATGCTCCATCGTGAACAACGCAAACCTTACGGCACGGACTATATCAGGATTTGACGATAAGGAATTCCTCGAAGCCTTGCAACTGCATTTTGGTTGAAATTGCAATTCCGAGCTTGTATCGGAAGGGGAACAAAAAACACAGTATGGGATGAAAAACATAAGTATTGTTTCGCTTTTATTGCTTTGTACAGCTTGTGGTGAACAAAAACAATCCAAAGAGATTAAAACGGCCGATGATTTGGCAAAAGTCAAATTAATGACCTTGGATCCTGGCCATTTTCATGCCGCCTTAGTTCATAAAAGTATGTATAGTCAGGTCGACCCATCCATATATGTTTTTGCCCCTGAGGGCCCGGAGGTCGAGGATTTTTTGAATAGAATAGAGTCCTATAATAATCGGGAGGAGTTGCCGACAAGTTGGACTGTCAACACATATTTAGGAGATGATTATTTGGAGCATATGATCTCTGGGAAACCAGGCAATGTCATGGTAGTGGCCGGAAAAAACTCCAAGAAGATAGATTACATTCTTGCTGCGGTAAAAGCAGGGCTTAATGTATATGCTGATAAACCACTGGTCATTGATCCAGAGGGGTTTGAAAAATTAAAAGACGCCTTTCAGATTGCTAAAGAGAACAAGGTATTGATCTACGATATTATGACCGAGCGGTTTGAGTCCACCACCGCGCTTCAAAAGCTGTTTTCTACCCTTCCTGATGCTTTTGGACAATTGATAGATGGTTCTCTTTCGAATCCCGCAATAAGCAAAGAAAGTGTACATCATTTTTTCAAATATGTTTCAGGGCAGCCCTTAGTGCGTCCCCCTTGGTTCTTTGATGTAGAAGAAGAAGGGCAAGGCATCGTTGACGTGACGACCCATTTGGTCGATCTGGTGCAGTGGGAAGCCTTTCCTGAACAGATTATCGATACCGCGGATATTGAAATATCAACAGCTAGAAGATGGCCCACCATCTTGACAAAGGAGGAGTTCAAAAAGGTAACGGGCTTGGAGGAGTTTCCCGAATATTTACAAAAAGATGTAAAGGATGGAAAACTTTACGTGTATAGCAATGGGGAAATGATTTATAGGTTAAACGGCAAATATGCCAAAGTATCCGTTATTTGGAACTTTCAGGCGCCAGAAGGAACTGGGGATACGCACTATAGCGTGATGCAGGGCACAAAAAGCAATCTGATCATTAAACAAGGAAAAGAGGAAGACTACAAACCTGTACTATATATAGAAGCGAACCTTAAAAACGGATTTGAGGCGTCATTGGCCAGCGCGATGGAAACAACGATCCGTCAGCAATTTCCAGGGACTGTGGCCGAAAAACTATCCGATTCATTATGGAGGATAAATGTACCTGATGAATTCAAGGTAGGACACGAGGCCCATTTCGCCCAGGTAACGGAAAACTATTTGAAGTATCTAAAAGCGGGCACGATACCGGATTGGGAAGTGCCCAATATGATTTCGAAATACTATACGACCATAGCCGCCTTAAAAAGGACCAAAGAAGACTAATTTTATGCAGCAAGATCAATTTTCCATCCAAGACAAATGTTATGTGCTATCGGGGGCTACTGGGGCCTTGGGAGCCTCCATATCGGCGTATTTGGTTTCCAATGGGGCCAAAGTAATCTTACTTGGGCGATCTGTCGAAAAATTGAAACAAAAAGCAGCTCAATTGAATACCATGCATCCAGGTAAGGCAAAAACCTTTGTGGTCGATTTGTTGAATGAGGACGCACTCCGTAAAACGAAAGATCAGATAAACATCGAAGTTGGAGCTATTGATGGGTTGATCAATTTGGCTGGGGGTAATATTCCCGGAGCCACTCTAACACCTGAACAAACCATTTTCGATATTCATTTTAAGGATACCCAAAGTGTAATCGACCTAAATCTATACGGTACCATCTTGCCTACCTTGGTTTTAAGTCAAATGATGGCGGACCAAGGCTTTGGCTCTATCATTAACATTTCTTCCATGGCCGCTAAACAATCGATAACCAGAGTGTTGGGGTATTCGATAGCCAAGGCCGGAATCGATATGTTTACGAAATGGATGGCCATGGAACTGGCGACCAAGTATTCGGACAAAATCAGGGTAAATGCCATTGCACCAGGCTTTTTTATCGGGAACCAAAACAGAAAGGTATTGATCAATGATGATGGTTCCTATACCGAGCGAAGTAAAAAGATATTGGACCACACGCCCATGAAACGTTTCGGGGACACCTCGGAACTTAATGGTATGGTGCATTATCTGTTGAGTGATGCTTCGAGTTTTGTGACCGGAACCATCTTTGATGTGGATGGAGGGTTTAATTCATTTACTGGCGTGTAATTATCGATTATTCTGGAACAATAATGAAGACCTGAAAAAGGTAGTGGAATCATCGCCACTCCTATGCGACCCACTTTGGGAATGCCCTTTTAGGTGTTATCGAACGTCAGTACGAGTTCACTAAAACTTTCGTAATTACATTTATGCAATTAAATATATACAGGACTATTTTAGAGGATAACCGAAAAAAATCGCCTCATTTTTAATAAACCGTCAATAAATTCAAAATTCCGCAATTATTTACGAAAGCGCTTTCGAAAGTTTTAGTAAGGTGTATCTGGCGATGAAACATCAATGAAATGGTGCCTTTATATACCTTAAGGGCATTGGGTTTGTTTTTGTTGGCAGAAGGTTGAATTTCACATACGTACAATTAGTTTCATTTCAAGGGATCTTTATAATACATTTGAAGAAGGTGTGGCTTAGTCAACACCTTTCACTATTTAAATTTAAGTAACGCGAACCATAAATAAATGTATTATTTAGGATTAGATATAGGAAGTTCTTCCATTAAAGCAGCTTTGGTAGCGGTGGCAACAGGAAAGCGCATAGGGGTAGTGCAAGAGCCCGAATCCGAAATGGGCATGTTGGCCATAAAGAATGGTTGGGCCGAGCAAGATCCCGATGATTGGTGGCGATATGTATGTGCGGCAATATCCAAGTTAAAGATTGCCCATAATATCACCGCGGCAGAGATTACGGGCATCGGTATTTCGTATCAGATGCACGGACTGGTTTTGGTCGATACGGATGGAAAACCCATTAGACCATCGATCATTTGGTGTGATAGTCGTGCCGTTGAAATCGGTAATCAGGCCTTTGAGGAAATTGGAAAGGACCAATGCAATGCCCATCTTTTGAACTCGCCTGCAAATTTTACGGCCTCAAAATTAAAATGGGTCAAGCAGAATGAGTCAGAGCTTTACAAAAGGATCGATAAGTTCATGCTCCCTGGTGATTATATCGCCTATAAATTTTCAAATACAATAAACACTACGATATCGGGCCTTTCCGAAGGAATATTCTGGGATTTCAAGAAAGACGAATTAGCCGATTTTCTTTTGGATTATTATGGCATTGAAAAATCCATGGTGCCTGACATTGTCGAAACTTTTGGGTTGCAGTCCAAGGTGGATGAAAAAGGAGCTCGGGAAAGTGGCCTCGCGCCTGGGACACCTATTTGTTATAGGGCCGGGGACCAACCTAATAATGCCCTTTCCTTAAACGTTTTCAATCCCGGGGAAGTGGCCGGTACAGGTGGTACTTCCGGAGTGTTTTATGCGATCACTGATAGTCTCTCTGTCAAGGAAAGCGCTCGGGTTAATAATTTTGCCCATGTAAACTATAAAAAAGGGGCAGCCCCACGTATTGGAAAATTGCTTTGTATCAATGGTGCCGGTATTCAATATCGGTGGTTGTTGAATAACTTGGATGTTTCATCATACGAAGAAATGAACGCTTTGGCATCGGACATCCCTGTCGGATCGGATGGGGTGTGTATGATACCCTTTGGCAATGGTGCCGAGCGTATGTTGAACAATAGGGATGTGGGTTCGAGACTTGTCAACATCAACCTGAATAACCATGGCAAGGCCCATATATGCCGTGCCGCACTTGAAGGCATCGCTTTTTCATTTGTCTATGGTATGGAAATTCTAAAATCAGATGGTATAAAAATCAATGTACTACGGGTCGGCAATGATAATTTATTCCGGTCTGGGATTTTCTCAAACACCATAGCAACCTTGCTCGATCAAGATATTGAGATTTATGATACCACAGGAGCGATCGGTGCTGCTAGGGCAGCTGGTTTGCACAAAAGCGATTTTGAAAAATTCGGGTCATACATTATGGAAAACGATTATGTAAAGACCTTTATGCCCATTGCGGACAAAACACCGTATGTGGAGGCTTACGAAACATGGAAAAAAGAATTGGAACTAATTATTAATACATAAAATAGCATCATGGCACTGATAGGAAATAAAGAATACTTTAAGGGAATTGGGGAAATCAAGTTCGAAGGAAAGGAATCGGATAATCCTTTGGCGTTCAAATATTACAATCCTGACCAGGTAATTGCAGGGAAGACCATGCGATCGCATTTTAAGTTTGCGATTGCCTACTGGCATACCTTCTGTGGACAAGGTTCAGATCCTTTTGGACCAGGCACCCAAAGGTTCCCTTGGGACAAGGCTACTGACCCGGTACAAGCAGCTAAGGATAAGGCAGATGCAGCTTTTGAGTTTATCACCAAAATGGGATTTGACTATTTTTGTTTCCATGATTTTGACTTGATCCAAGAAGGGGCAACCTTTGCTGAATCAGAAAAAAGATTGGCCACAATAACGGAATACCTAAAAGAGAAGAAAGGAGCTTCAGGGACAAGATTATTATGGGGAACAGCCAATTGTTTTTCAAACCCAAGATACATGAATGGCGCCGCTACCAATCCCGATTTCGACGTGGTGGCCAGAGCTGGGGGGCAAATAAAATTGGCCTTGGATGCCACCATGGCCTTGGATGGTGAAAATTATGTTTTTTGGGGTGGCCGAGAAGGGTATATGTCGCTATTGAACACTGATATGGGACGTGAGTTGGACCATATGGGACAATTCCTGGCAATGGCCCGCGATTATGCACGTGGTCAAGGGTTCAAGGGAACCTTCTTTATCGAACCCAAGCCCATGGAACCCATGAAACATCAATATGATTTTGATACCGCTACGGCCATAGGATTTCTTAAGGAGTATGGGTTGGATAAGGACTTTAAGATCAATATCGAGGTCAATCATGCCACGCTGGCGCAACATACCTTTCAACATGAAATTGCCGTTGCCGCCAAAGCGGGAATGCTGGGTAGTTTAGATGCGAACCGTGGGGATTATCAGAATGGATGGGATACCGATCAGTTCCCCAATAATATTTTGGAAGCAACAGAAGCCATGTTGGTGTTTTTGGACGCTGGAGGACTTCAAGGCGGAGGAGTTAATTTCGATGCCAAGATTCGAAGGAACTCGACCGATTTGGAAGATATTTTCCATGCACATATCGGTGGGGCCGATACCTTTGCAAGGGCCCTTATAACTGCGGATAAGATCATCACGTCCTCTGACTATAAGAAACTGCGCGAACAAAGATATAGTTCCTTTGATGCTGGAAAGGGAAAGGATTTTGAAAATGGTAAATTGAGCTTTTTGGATCTTTATGATTTGGCTCAAAAGAATGGAGAACTTCAATTGCGAAGTGGAAAACAGGAACTACTTGAGAACATCATAAATCAATACATCTAATCTAACGCAAAACGGATATGCAGAAAACATCGAACACCGCTTACTTATTAAGATTGACTATTGTGGCCACGTTGGGCGGATTATTGTTCGGTTATGATACAGCCGTGATTTCAGGTACGGTCAGTTCCTTGGATAGTTTTTTTGTATTGCCTTTTGGGTTGGATGAAATGAACGCCAATGCCCGTTTGGGATTGGTGGTTTCCAGTGCCTTGATAGGTTGCGTGATCGGGGGTATCTTGGGAGGGGTTGTGAGCAAAAAGTTTGGGCGAAGAAACGGATTGGTTTTGGCAGCGCTTTTGTTTCTGGTATCCGCTATTGGTTCGGCAATGCCCGAAATGTTCTTGAGGCCAATTGGGGATGCGGACCATACCTTTATTTACATTTTTATTGTCTATCGTATTATTGGAGGGATTGGCGTAGGATTGGCATCAATGCTATCGCCACTTTATATTGCGGAAATTGCCCCGGCCAAAATTAGGGGCAAATTGGTGTCTATGAACCAGTTTGCCATTATCTTCGGCATGTTGGTGGTTTATTTCGTGAACTATTATATTTCGTTGCAAGGTGATGATACATGGTTGAATTTGGTCGGATGGCGATGGATGTTCGCTTCTGAAATTATTCCCGCTTCGCTATTTTTGGTCATGTTGATTTTTGTGCCTGATACCCCAAGATCATTGGTTTTGAAATCGAAACAGGAGAAAGCCCTTGCTGTTTTGACCAAGGTCAATAATCCTGTAGAGGCCAAAATCATATTGACCGAGATTCAAAATACCGTGGTAAGTCATTCAGGAAAATTATTCTCCTTTGGCACCACGGTCATCCTAATCGGGGTGTTTCTTTCGGTCTTTCAGCAATTCGTGGGTATCAATGTGGTGCTATATTATGCTCCCGAAATATTCAAGAGTATGGGTTCGGGAACAGACGTGGCCCTTTTGCAGACCATAATTGTGGGTTCGGTCAACTTACTCTTTACGGTATTGGCAATCATGACCGTTGATAAATTCGGAAGAAAACCTTTGATGATCATAGGGGCTTTGGGCATGGCACTGTCTATGTTCGCGCTTGGCACCACGTTCTTTATGCAATCTATGGGGATTGGGGCCCTTGTATTCATGTTGTGCTATGTTGCGTGTTTTGCAATGAGCTGGGGGCCTGTGACCTGGGTGTTGTTATCAGAGATATTTCCGAACAAGATTCGGGGTAAAGCCATGGCTATTGCCGTTGCCGCCCAATGGGTTTCGAATTATTTGGTTTCTTGGACCTTTCCCATGATGGATAAGAACAGCTATTTGTTGGCTCAGTTCAATCACGGGTTTACGTATTGGGTATATGGTCTCATGGGTTTATTGGCGATGTTCTTGGTTTGGAAATTCGTTCCGGAAACCAAAGGGAAAACCTTAGAGGAAATGGAGAAGATGTGGAAGAAGGATTAATGATTACCGTTCTGTTCAAAATTCAAGGATCATGATAAAATTAACCCTAAAAGATATAGCCAAACATTTTGAGGTTTCCATATCCACCGTGTCAAAGTCCTTGCATGATAGTCATGAGATCAGTCATGAATTAAAATCGAAAATACAAACCTACGCGAAGGAGAACCACTATAAGCCCAACAAAGTCGCCTTGAATTTGTTGAATCGCAGCACTAAGTCCATCGGTGTCATTATTCCCAATATCCTGAATTATTTTTTTGTACAGGTGCTATATGGCATCGAAAAGGTGGCCAATGAAAGAGGATATAATATCATTAGCTGCATCAGTGACCATTCACTCAAAAAAGAGGCCATGACCTTGGAATTGCTAAGCAGCGGGTCTGTAGATGGACTTATACTATCGTCTGTTGCCTCAGAAAAGCAAACAAGTACGCATGTTGGGAAAATAAAGGAGATTGTTGATTATCAAATACCCTTGGTCATGTTCGATAGGGTCATCGATGCCATTGAATGTGATAAGGTGATCGTCGATGATTTTCAGGCCGGGTACAAGGCTACCAAGTACTTATTGGATACAGGTTGCAGGAACATTGGGATAATCACGCCGATCAATAACACAAAAATAGGTAGGTTGCGTATAGAAGGGTATAAACAAGCCTTGAACGAAAGGGAAATTGCCTTTGATGATAAACTGATCACCCCCATCGAGGCCAAGGATGATCTCGAGTTTATTTTATCTTTTATTTTAAATGATAAGAATATTGATGGTATTCTGGCACTTGACGAGATCACTGCTGTCAAAACTATGGAGATCATTAAGGCCAGGGGATACCATGTGCCCAATGATATTTCAATTATAGGATTTACGAATGGCCAACTTTCAAGATATGTCACCCCGGCGCTGACCATGGTTAGTCAGCATGGCTCCTATATCGGTGAACTTTGTGCAAATAAATTGATCGATCGCATCGAAAATATCAGCACACAGGGGTCTTTCGATACCAAAGTTGTGAAAACAAGCTTGATGGTACGGGAGTCGACCCGAAAAATACCTTTGGGATAAGGCTATTGATCCATGGATATCTTTTTGATTTCATCTAAAAACACTTTCGAGGATAAAACCCACGTGTTGTTTTTAGTACGTCAAACCGAAATATTTGCTAGCAGGGTTACTTCCAAAGTGGTGTTCTATATCCACCTTGAACGCCCATTTCCTTGAGCTGAGCCATCGCTTTCTCTTTGTCGCTGGCATAGGTGATGCCGAACCATTCCCCTTTGGATGGAATGACTTTTACCCCTATTTTATTGTTTTCCATCATTTCTTGGATGACAAAAGGCAAATAGATTTCACCACTTGCTATATTGGAATCGTCTTGAAGGAATGCTCTGAAGTCGTCCTCTATGCTCTCAAAGATCGAAGGGTTACAAACCCAGAAATTCATGCTGGCAAGTTCGTCCCCTGAGAATTCTAGTCCAGAATCAAGATCTTTTATGGTGTTCGCTTGTTGTTCGATTTTGGTCCGCTCATTTACAGACAGCAAATTGTTGGCATCATCGGTTTTACATACGCCCCTTGAAACCGTACCGTGCTCGGATAGGGTGTCTTTTAGGGTATAGCCAACGAGTGCATAATCGGCAGTATTTTGGTGAATAAAATCGGCCGCCTTTTTATAGGCCGATTTGCCATAGTAGTCATCGGCATTGATTACGACGAACGGATTGTCTATCACGTTACGGGCCGCCCAAACGGCATGGGCAGTACCCCATGGTTTTTCACGTTCGCCTTCAAACGAACTGCCGTCGGGAAGATCGGTCATTTCTTGGGCAACGACATCCAGTTGTACGGATTCGGGTAGTTTCGAAGTGAGATAATCGGTCAGAAATTCAACATTGGTTTGTTGTGTAATGACCACGATATGGTCAAAACCACATTCAATAGCGTCATAGATGCTATATTCCATCAGAAATTCATCATTCGGTCCCAATGCATCGAATTGCTTTAATTTGCCATACCTGCTTCCACGACCGGCGGCCATTAATAGTAATGTCATATGATTCGTCTTTTAAAGCGGCAAAAATACATCTTTTGGTCACAAAATGGTCCGATTTTCGATGTAACCCCGAATTTTAGGTTTTAACACGGAACAGTGCTGCTATAATTTTATTTGGAATATGTCGTGTGATTTTAGAATGTGCACTTTACAGCTATATATATTCTTCATTTATCTTTTATGATATTACTTCGTCAAGAAGTCGAGATACTATGAAAGGGCATTTCAAGGTTTAATGATATCCTATTATTGGCCCATACGCAAAGTGATAATTATCATGTAACTATAGGCCTTTGCATTGTATATTTGTAATTTAGAAAACAGCAACATGAGCCAGCTTATCCAGAAATACAATATTCCAGGACCGAGGTATACGAGTTATCCAACGGTACCGTATTGGGATATCGATACATTCTCAGGCGAAAAATGGAAGCAAACCCTAAAGCAGAGTTTTGATGAAAGCAATAGCGTAGAGGGCATAAGTCTATATATACATTTGCCTTATTGTGAAAGCATGTGCACGTTTTGCGGATGTCATAAACGCATAACGAAATTACATGATGTGGAAACCCCATACATAGATTCCGTTTTAAAGGAATGGCGATTGTATTGTGACCTTTTTGGCTCAAAACCCATCATAAAGGAATTGCACTTGGGTGGCGGCACACCCACGTTCTTCTCTCCAGAGAATTTGACAAGGTTGATTAAAGGGATATTTAGATGGGCTGAAAAAGCAGAGGATCATGAGTTCAGTTTTGAAGGCCATCCCAACAATACCACTAAAGAACATTTACAGGCCTTATATGATGTTGGATTTCGGAGGGTGAGTTTTGGAGTTCAGGACTATAATGAAAAAGTTCAAAAGGCGATCCATAGGGTTCAACCCTTTGAAAATGTAAAAAGGGCAACCGAAACCGCCAAGGAAGTAGGATATACTTCGATTGGCCATGATCTTATATTCGGTTTGCCCCATCAAACCTTGGAGCATGTAGAGGAGACTATTCTAAAGACCAAGTCGTTACGACCCGATCGGTTGGCCTTCTATAGTTATGCACATGTGCCCTGGTTAAAGGGTAACGGACAACGTGGTTTTAAGGATGGGGATCTGCCCAGTGCCAAAGCAAAGCGGGCGCAATATGAAGAAGGAAAGAAACTATTGTCCAAGGTCGGCTATGAGGAAATTGGTATGGATCATTTTGCCTTGAAAAGTGATAGTTTATACCAATCGATGGTTTCAGGTAGGCTGCATCGAAATTTCATGGGTTATACGGCATCCAAAACCCAGGTCATGGTAGGGTTAGGGGCTTCGAGTATCAGTGATAGTTGGTACAGTTTCGCCCAAAACGTAAAAGGTTTGGAGGAGTATAGACATTTGGTCGAGAATAACATCATCCCGATTTATAGGGGACATATCTTAACCGAAGAGGACCGGGTTATCAGAAAACATATCCTGAATCTCATGTGTCGCTTTAAAACTTCATGGGGAACGACGGAAGCCTATTTCCCTGAGATTCCTTCCGTTATGGAAAGGTTGGATGAGATGAAACAGGACGGTTTGGTGACGTTTGGAAGCGATGAATTAAGGGTTACCGAAGAAGGTCGACCTTTCATTCGTAATATTTGTATGGCATTTGACGTTCTATTACATAGAAAAGAGCCAGAAACGAGGTTATTTTCGATGACGATTTAATTTTGAACTTAGTTTTAAAACCTACATCATGAAAAAAATAGTAGTACCCGTAGATTTCTCGGAACAATCGGAATTTGCTTTGAAAGTGGCGGCTTCCCTAGCAAAAAAACACAAATCGGAAATTTTGGTCCTTCATATGTTGGAACTGAACCAGGCAATGGCCACTTCCTCCGAAGGTTTTCATCCAGAACAGACCGTATTTCTTATCAAATTAGCTGAGAAAAGGTTTAAGGAGTTTTTGGAAAAACCCTATCTAAATGGTGTTGAAATCACACCCGTTATAAAGCATTTCAAAGTATTCAGTGAAGTCAATGATGTAGCGAAAAAAAACAAGGCCGATATTATCGTCATGGGTTCCCATGGCACCGACGGATTAAAAGAGATATTTGTAGGGTCCAATGCTGAGCGCGTCGTCCGCAATGCGGAAATACCCGTACTCGTGATCAAGAAAGAGCATCTAAACTTTACAGCAGATAAGTTTTTGTTCGCCAGCGGTTTTAATGATGAGAGTCTTGAGGCTTTTCAAAAAGCAAAACAATTCGCAGCCTTGCTTTCAGCTGAACTGAAACTGGTTTATATCAACACGCCGGGCGATGATTTTCTAAGTACGAGCGATGCCCAAGAAAGAATTTCACAGTTTTTGGGTAAGGCAGGTGTCGAAACCAAGGTTGATATTTACAATGATTATAGCGTAGAAAAGGGCATTCTGAATTATGGGGATAAGATCGGAGCGGATATCATAGGGATTTCTACACACGGTAGAAAAGGCTTATCGCACTTCTTCATGGGTAGTATTGGCGAGGATATTGCCAATCATTCCAATGTGCCTGTGGTCACCTTTAGGATATAGTTGCGCTTCGTATATTGAATTGATATTTACAGGGAAGCCGAATTTTCGGCTTCCTTTTTTTCTTCTAGGTCAATTTCATGGTATCAGGGTTCCAAAGCACAGGCTTGCTCTTGTAATAACTTTCGTTCGCCAGTAAAGCAGCACTGGCAGCCCTTAGTCCAAAAGTAGGATCTTGAACAACTGTTTTTCCCTTGCGAATACTCGTAAAGAAATTATGAAAATGATCATAATGGGCACCTTTGTAATCCTGAGGTGCTTCCCATAGGGTTTCCCCAACATCAAGGGCCGATAATCTGGTTTCCAGATTTTTGGAAGCATATTCCTCCTTGATTTTTCCTTGGGTAGCCTCGGTATAGGCAATCATGGAATACCCTCCTGGAACCATGCCCAATTTTGCCCGCGTAAGTTTAACCGAATTGGAATCCACTTCCATCATACCCTCGGTACCAACGAGTTTAAAACCCCCGCCACCACCTGAGCCTGCAATAAAATTGACTCTGAAAGAAGCATTAAAGGCCGCATGGGTGGCCGTTTTTGGATAGTCGTAAAACGTTAAAGTGACGTCAGGAACATCGCGTCCATCGTTCCAGTAACGCAAGCCCCCTGTCGATAATGCCCGGGTGGGTCCGTTTGAGCTTAGAATATAATTGAGTGATGAGAAAGCGTGTACAAATAAGTCACCCGCCACCCCGGTTCCGTAATCCTTATAATTTCGCCATCTGAAAAAACGTGTCAAGTCGAAAGGTGTTTTAGGCGCACGGCCCAAAAAAGTATCATAATCGACGGTCTCAGGATTGGCATCTGGTGGAATGGGGTATTGCCATGCCCCTTCGGCAGAATAGCGATCATTGTACATATCTAAAAGTACTATGTCACCAATGGCGCCATCTTCGTACAATTGTTTGGCTTTTTCATTGCCTAAAGACGACATCCCTTGACTGCCTATCTGGCAAGCCATGCCCGATTCTTGCTGCGCCTTGATGATTTCATGGCCTTCCACAAAGTTTTGAACCATGGGTTTTTCACAATAAACGGCCTTTCCGGCTTTCATGGCCGCAATGGTTATTTTTTTATGCCAATGGTCTGGTGTGGCAACGATGACGGCATCAATATCCTTTCTATCCAGTAATTCCCTATAATCCCTTGTGACTGCAATATCCTTGCCCCATAATTCCTTGGCGCGATCCAACCGGCCCGTATATAGATCGCAAACGGCCACCAGTTTCACTCCATTGACTTGTAAGGCCGAGGTAGTGTCATAAATGCCTTGAATGCCGCAACCGATCAAGCCCAGCGTAATCTGGTCGTTTATAGAAAAATTTTCCTGGAGGTGGTCACGTGTCAATAAAACCCTTTCCTTATATGAAGCACCGAATACATAGGGTGCTGAGGTTATGGCGGCCGAGCCCAATGTTGCTTTTTTTAAGAATGCTCTTCTAGGATTGTCCTTTTCCATGGTTTACGTCATTAGGTATGATTAGGAATCTATGAAATAGAAAGTTACGTCTTTTGCTATTGAAGCACAAGAATAAATGCGTATCTTATAGAGGTAAAAATGATGTTTTGGCTCGGATGCCCTCTACCATATCCTCTATGGTACTGCTTTCCAGTTTTTCAACAAGATGGGTCTTATACGATGCAGCGAAGTGATGTAATGGGCATGGATTGGCGCTATTGCAGTTTTGAATACTCAGTAAGCAGGAGTTCAATCTATTCTCCCCATCAATGACCGTAATGATATTGATCAGCGGGGTTTTTAGGTTCTCTTCATTCAAATAAAAACCGCCATTGGGGCCACGAGTCGAAGAAACGATATTGTGCCTTGATAGCTCTTGTAGTAATTTTGAAATATAAGCTTGGGGAACATTTATGGGTTCACTGATATTCTTGGCCATAATTTTGTTGGATTTACTAGCATTTACAGCCAAATAAAGTACCGCCTTTAGCGCATATTTAGAAGAATTTGAGAACATTCAAGTGTTTATTCTAGAAAAAACAAATATAAAAAGATATTTTTGTCCGAAATATGACTTTTGTCATTTTTTTGGTAACTTTGAGGATATATTTTTACCGTCTAATTTAATACTAGGAATACAATGAAAATACCATTTAAAAGCAGCGTTCTTTTGATCTCATTACTTATGCTAAGTTGTGGAGGCAAAGAGGAGAAGAAAAAAGAAGGATTTAGTGTAAAACAACAAAAACCAGCTACTGAAAAGGCAGTTGAGACCCCGGCGACCTCGGGTGAAAAGGCTTCTGAACGCATTGATTTGACCAGCAAGGGCGTGGGTCCCATAAAATCGGTAACCCTAAATGAAACTATCGATGATGCCATGGCCGTAAAAGGCAAGGAAGTATATGACCAAATGTGTTTGGCCTGTCATAGGATTGGGAAAAAATTCATTGGTCCACCACCCAATGGTGTTTTGGAACGAAGAACACCGGAATGGGTAATGAATATGATCCTCAACCCAGAACAGATGGTCAAGGAGGATCCTTTGGCCAAGGAATTATTGGTGGAATTCAATGGTTCACCCATGGCCAATCAAGGCCTGACCGAAGAACAGGCACGGGCTGTTCTCGAGTACTTTAGAACACTATAATCCTAATATATATGAAAACAACAACCAAATTTAGAGTACTTCTTGGTTCGTTTTTAATGCTGATGCTATTTATCGGCTGTAAGAACGAAGCCAAAACAGAAACTACGACCACTTCTTCATCAGCAAACACGGAAGAAGTCAAAAACCAAGGCCAAGCCTTTATAGAGGATGATGGTTCTACCCCGAATGTCTTGCAAATTGCCATCGGTTCCCCGGATCATACCACGTTGGTCGCGGCTGTACAAGCTGCTGATTTGGAGAATTCACTGGTAAATGCCGGGCCTCTAATGGTTTTTGCACCTACGAATGCAGCCTTTGATGCATTGCCCGAAGGGACTGTAGAGAACTTGTTGAAACCCGAGAACAAGGATGCCTTGGCCAATATTTTAAAATATCATGTAACTCCAGGTAACTATAGCAAGGATTTCTTGAAGAAATTCAAGAAGCTGGGACAGGCCAATAACCAAAATGTCGCGATTGAGGTAAAGGGCGAGGACGTATATGTTGGCGGAGCCAAGATTTTGGCGAGTATTCCTGCAGGCAATGGCATCGTGCATGTGGTCGATAAGGTCATGTTGCCCCCATCGGAAGAATAAAAAACTCAAATAATCAATTAAATAATTACAATGAAAAAAATCAAATATTCTATGTTAACCCTATTGGGTCTGGCATTGGTCTTCTTAAGTTGCGGCGATCAAGGCAAGAAATCTTCAAACGGGGCCCTTGCCTCTAACAATGCCGAAAAGGTATATGTGGCGCCAGGGGAGCAAGATGAGTTTTACGCCTTCCTTTCAGGAGGTTATAGTGGTAACCTTACAGTTTACGGACTTCCTTCAGGGCGAATGTTCAAGGAAATCCCGGTGTTTTCACAATTCCCGACCAATGGTTACGGTTATTCCGAGGAAACCAAACCTATGTTGAATACGTCTTTTGGTTTTGTACCTTGGGATGATTCACACCACCCTGATATTTCACAAACCAATGGAGAATTGGATGGGCGTTGGATCTTCATCAACGGAAACAATACGCCACGTATTGCTAGAATCGACCTAAAAACATTTGAGACTACTGAGATTATAGAAGTTCCAAATAGTGCCGGTAATCATAGTTCTTCTTTTATTACCGAAAATACGGAGTATGTGGTTGCAGGAACACGTTTTTCTGTTCCAGTACCTCAAAGGGATATGCCTATCAACGAATACAAAGGTAATTTTAAAGGGGCACTTTCCTTTATAAGTGTAGATCCCGAGGATGGCGGAATGGATCTTAAATTTCAAGTATTGATGCCAGGTTTCAATTACGACCTTTCCCATCCTGGTAGGGGAAAATCACATGGATGGTTCTTTTTTACCACGTATAATACCGAAGAGGCGAATTCACTGCTGGAGGTGAATGCCTCACAGAATGATAAGGATTTTATCGCTGCGATCAACTGGAAGAAAATAGAGGAATACGTTAACAATGGTGGAGGGACTAAAATGCCAGCCAATTATGCACACAATGTATATAGTGATGAGAACCACACAGCTACTTCGACAATGAAGAAAGAGGTGTTGACCGTAGATCCTACCAAAGTACCCGGAGCGGTCTTTTTCTTGCCAACACCAAAATCCCCTCACGGTTGTGATGTAGATCCAACGGGTCAGTACATTATAGGTAACGGTAAATTATCTGCAGATTTAACAGTACATTCATTTGATAAGATGTTGGCCGCAATCGAAGGCAAAAAATTTGATGGGGAAGCCTATGGCATTCCAATCCTTAATTTCGAAGATGTACTTGCGGGTACCGTGAAAAGTGGAGGCCTCGGACCCTTACATACTGAATTTGATGGTGAGGGCAATGCCTATACTACCTTCTTTATTTCTTCGGAAGTTGTAATGTGGAAATTAGGTACTTGGGAGGTAATCGATAGAAAACCTACCTATTATTCCGTGGGTCACTTAATGATTCCAGGTGGTAACTCCAGAAAACCTTTTGGGAAGTATGTCGTGGCCATGAATAAGATCACAAAAGATAGGTACCTGCCCACAGGTCCTGAAATGGAGCATTCTGCCCAGCTATATGATATCTCAGGAGATAAAATGGAGCTAATCTATGATTTTCCAACCCATGGAGAACCACATTATGCCGCTGGTTGCCCTGCCGAGTTGATAGCTCCAAAATCACAGAAAATCTATCGATTGGATGATAATAAACACGAGTATGCTACGCTCGCAACTGGTGATGCACGCGTTGAGCGTAAGGGGAATGAAGTGCATGTGTATATGTCCACCATCCGAAGTCACTTTACACCTGACAATATAGAAGGTGTTAAGGTAGGTGATAAGGTGTATTTCCATATTACGAACCATGAGCAAGATTTCGATGTACCCCATGGATTTGCCATGATAGGTCAGAATACCTCTGAGCTATTGGTAATGCCGGGACAGACCAAGACTTCGGTATGGGAGCCTAAAGAACCTGGCGTATGGCCGTTCTATTGTACCGACTTCTGTTCGGCCTTACACCAAGAAATGCAGGGTTATGTTAGGGTGTCACCTGCAAATTCGACTATTGACCTTTCTTGGTCTTTAGGTGAATAATTTTCACCTGGATTATTTTATTTCATTTCAATTCATTAAAGCGGGCTGTGTCTATGACCGGCCCGCTTTTTTCAACAATTCCAGCAACCTTTCAAAAGCCAAACCTGATTCGTAAACCATCAAAAAGTATAAGTGATGAAAAAAGCAAGTATTTTAATGATAATTGGCCCTTTATTGCTATTGGGATTGTACGTATTCCCGCTATGGAATATTATGTTAGGTGCGCCCCAATATCCTGATCCGTTGGGAATGAACATACATATTACAGGAATTAAAGGCGTATCTGAATTCGATCTTCAGAATATCGACGGACTCAACCATTATATCGGCATGAAAGTCATTCCAAAGCCAGAGGAAATGTGGGAGTTCTCAGTTTTTCCCTATGTAATTGGTGGAATGGTGGCATTAGGGTTTTTGATCGGACTATTGGGCTTTTTTGGGAAAATAAGCTATAAATGGTTTTTGGGATGGTTCATACTCATGAGTATTTTAGGTGTCTTGGGCATGTACGATTTTAATGCTTGGCTTCTGGACTATGGTTCTAACTTAGATCCTCATGCTATAATAAAAGTAGTCAATCCCGACGGTACGCCCATGACGTACAAACCACCACTGTTCGGATATCAAAAAATGTTGAACTTTGATGTGACATCCCTTCCGCATACAGGGGCTTACATGATGTTCGTGGGTATGATGTTGACCGTCGTTGCGTTTTTTGTTGGTAAGAAAGCTTCGAAGGCATAAAATCCAGTCAACTTCATTCACCAATAAAATTGAGATAAATGATACAAAAATTCATATTTGCAACCTTGGCTTTTTTGATTTTGGTTTCCTGTAATGTCAGTCCCAAACCCATAGATTATGGCTCTGACGGCTGTCATTTTTGCTCGATGACCATTGTTGATCGGCAGCATGCAGCAGAAATAGTGACGAAAAAAGGCAAGGTCTTTAAATTCGATGCGGTAGAATGCATGATGAACCATTTGAAGGATATCGATGTTTCGACCGTCGGACTATTTATGGTAAATGATTACCGCGCACCTGGTGAGTTGATCGATGCCCAGGATGCAACGTTTTTAATAAGTAAGGCCATCCCAAGTCCTATGGGGGAATACCTCTCGGCCTTTCGTTCAAGAAATGAGGCTGAACAGGTGGAAGCCGAAAACCAAGGGGACTTATATACTTGGGACGGGTTGCTCACAAGATTCGAAGTACAATAATTGGAATCGTTTTTATGGTTAATAATATGGGGACATGCTATGCCCTTTTAATTCTGTTAACCATTTTTTAGTAACTAAAGACATCGTATAGAAATGTATCGGATAAACAAAAATATCACAGTTCGGAATTTCAGTTTTCTGAAAGCGAAGGAGCACTTTGTCTTTGCCATTGAAAATTCAAATTTATTGGTCATTAGGTAATGGGTAGAATTCAGCTAGTATCGATTTTATTCATTTTAGTGGGTACTTCACTTTGGGCCAAAACCATTGAGGTCTGTGCTTCGTGTGGCGTAACATCCATAAAAGAAGGCATTGCCCTTGCCGCTGATCATGATACCCTCCTAATTAAAAAAGGAATTTATAAGGAATTCAATATCCTTGTCGACAAACCCTTGACATTGTTGGGTCAAAACTATCCGGTAATCGATGGGGAAGAACAAGGCGAGATTATACGTATTGTTTCCGACAACGTTACGTTGGACGGACTTTTTTTAATCAATGTGGGTACCAGTTATACCACGGATTATGCGGCTATTCGGGTCGTTCAAAGTAAAAATTTCCTCATTCAGAATGTCGTATTGGAAAAGTTGTTCTTTGGGATTTACTTAGAGAAATCGAGCCATGGCAAAGTATATCACAACAAGATCATAGGCGATGCCGTAGACGAATATAATTCGGGCAACGGAATTCAATTATGGTATTCGAATAATATTGAGGTAGACCGAAATATCGTACAAGGCGTTCGCGATGGTATTTATTTGGAGTTTTCAGACCATATTACCATCAATAACAATGAGAGCACCAATAATCTAAGATATGGGCTGCATTTTATGTTCTCGAATGATGATGTATACACCAATAATACCTTTGAACGCAATGGGGCAGGAGTAGCGGTCATGTTTTCAAAGCGTATTAAAATGGTGGGGAATACTTTCAGAAAAAACTGGGGAGCCGCGGCCTTTGGGGTGTTATTGAAAGAAATTAACGATGCCGAGATCGTGGGCAATACTTTTGAGGAAAACACCATTGGCATCAATATAGAGGGCTCAAACCGTATTGTTTATAAAAACAATAATTTCGTGAACAATGGATGGGCCGTAAAAGTATTAGGGGCCTGCTATACCAATTCTTTTGTCAACAATAATTTCCTGTATAACTCCTTTGACATTTCATATAACAGTAAATTGAACGACAATAAGTTCGAAAATAATTATTGGAGCAATTATACGGGATACGATTTGGATAAAGATGGGATAGGGGATGTGCCCTACCGACCGGTTAAATTGTTTTCGTACATCGTGAACCGAACCCCAGAGACCATCGTTTTATTGCGAAGTCTCTTTATGGATATCATTGATTTTTCCGAGAAGGTCTCCCCCGTATTCACCCCGGATGATCTTTTGGATGCCATGCCGTTAATGAAAAAACAGAATGATACAAGTAGATAACCTACATAAGAAATTTGGAAAGAACCAAGTGCTTTCCCATCTTGATCTGAGTATTAAGGCTGGAGGTATTTTTGCCGTGCTGGGTCCCAATGGTTCGGGAAAAACAACACTGATCAAAAGTATTTTGGGAATGGTCGTTCCCAACAAAGGGAGTATTTCGGTATTCGGAAAATCCATCAAGAACCATTGGAAATACCGACATGAAATCGATTATTTACCTCAGATCGCGAACTTTCCGGGCAACCTAAAGGTGAAGGAATTGATCCGTATGATCAAAGATCTTCGTCAAAAACCTAGTAACGAGCAAGAATTGATCCGACTATTTACGCTAGAACCATTTTTGGATAAAAAATTGGGAACGCTTTCAGGGGGTACCAAGCAGAAAGTCAATATCGTATTGACCTTCATGTTCGATAGTCCGTTGATCATTCTTGACGAACCGACCACAGGTTTGGATCCTGCCTCGTTGATTAAATTAAAGGAACTGCTCTTGAAGGAAAAGAAAAAAGGTAAAACGATATTGATTACAACCCATATCATGCAATTTGTTGAAGAGATGGCCGATGTGATCGTATACCTTTTGGAAGGGAATATCTACTTTAAAGGTACGATTAAGGAATTATTGGCCAAGACCGAACAAAATGATTTTGAACACGCCATTGCGGCGATAGCTACCCATACAACAGATGCTTAAGATACTCAAATACAGTTTTTATGATTTGATGCGAAGTCGATGGAGTTATGTGTACTTCCTGTTTTACTTGGCATTGGGTTTTGTACTGCTCTTCTTGAACAACGACCTTTCAAAAGCGGTAATTACCCTGATGAATGTGATTATAGTATTGGTACCCTTGATCAGTACGATTTTCGGGGTCATGTATTTTTACAATTCCAGGGAATTTACAGAGTTGCTTCTGGCGCAGCCTTTAAAACGCACCTCCATATTCCTGGGCCAATATTTGGGAGTGGCAGGATCTTTGACCCTGAGTTTGATCTTAGGCCTTGGGATTCCGTTTGTGCTGTACGGCCTTTTTCGTAGCGAGGCCATTTGGGATTTCTCATTACTCTTGATTACTGGGGCATTCTTAACCCTGATTTTCACGGTCTTGGCCTTTATTATCGCCTTATCCAATGAAAATAGGATCAAAGGTTTTGGCTATGCGGTTTTATTGTGGTTGTTTCTCGCAGTCATATACGATGGCTTGTTCCTATTGTCATTGATATTGTTTGAAGAGTACCCCTTGGATAATTTTTCATTGGTGGCCATAACCTTGAACCCGATTGACCTGTCCAGAACATTGATTTTGCTTAAATTGGATATATCGGCATTATTGGGCTATACCGGTGCCGTTTTCAAATCCTATTTCGGGACCAAGCTGGGATTGTTCATCTCGATTGGGATGCTGGTACTATGGACGATACTCCCCATTTGGCGATTGGCCTATATGTCCAAAAGAAAGGATTTTTAGACGAATCGCACTTCAATAATTTGCTTTTGCATGGAATGAAGCTAAAAAACCATATACATATTGCCTTGGGGTACTTTATAGTGGCCGCTTTTCTTGGGGTACTATTACGGTCTTTTTATTCCTTTGAAATTCCTATCAACTATAAGTTCATAGTGCACGGACATTCCCATATTGCCTTATTGGGTTGGGTCTATATGGCATTGACTACATTGCTTTATACATTGTTTTTGGCCCATAAGGATCTTGTTTTAAAATATCGTCGCATATTCTGGTTTACCCAAATAACCTTGATGGGCATGTTGGTGACATTTCCTTTTCAGGGGTATGCCTTGTTCTCCATCATTTTTTCCACGCTTTTCCTCTTTGCTTCCTATTGGTTTTTTTGGTTTTTCAGAAAGTATGCTCGGCCCGAGATTAAGAAAAGTGGTTCCTACCAATGTATCAATGCAGCATTGTGGTATATGGTTATTTCAAGTTTGGGTCCCTGGGTATTGGGGGCGGTTATGAAAACACTGGGCGCCGAATCGATCTGGTATCGGTTGGCCATTTATTTCTACCTGCATTTTCAATATAATGGGTGGATGATTTTAGCGCTTCTGGGCTTATTGTTATACGTATTTGAGAGGCAAGGGATAGCTACGCCGAAAAGGATGTTCCAACGCTTCTTTTTAAGTATGAATGGAGGCATTATATTGACTTATTCGCTATCTACCCTATGGTTACGGCCTTCCGCGATATTCTATCTTTTGGGAGGTATTGGGGCGCTGTTGCAACTATTGGCCTTGATTGTACTGATCAGATTCATAAAGGATCACCTAAATGATTCCGGGTTTACTGGATTTCAACTGAAAATACTAAAAATAGGAGCCTCGTTACTGTTCTTGAAAATGGGATTACAAATAGTGTCAAGTGTACCCTATTTTGCCAATTTGGCTTCAACGATTTTAGATTTTGCCATAGGGTATTTGCACTTGACCTTTTTAGGTGTGGTCACCTTGGGTCTGTTCTTGTTCCTTGATTTTTTTGGATTACTGAAAATCCCTAAAACATCGCTGAGGTTGTATGTTATAGGATTTGTTTTCACAGAAGGACTGATTTTTTATAAGGGCATTGCGGCTTGGTTACATTTCGGTATTTTTAAGGGATATTTCGAGGGCTTGGCTCTTGGGAGTTTTCTGATATTGATAAGTTTGGTCACCATGTTTAGACGACAAAGGGGCTAGGTTATTGTAAAAAATGTTTTTTTGAAAACCGAAAATAATTAAAAATTCTAGCACGAATGATTTCGATCGAGGCTAAATTAAAAGAACGAATCAAAGAACTTACCTGTCTCTACGAGGTTACTTCCATCATCGTAAATTCGGACTACGACCAATTAGAGACCTCACTTGAAGCGATTGTATATAGTCTGAAGAAAGCTTGGCAATTTGAGGATGTAACAGAAGTTCTTCTATCAGTCGGCGATTACAAAGTGAAGACTGAGGACTTTCGTCCTGATATGGTAGACATCAAGTCCGACATAAAGGTTTTCAATAAAGTCGATGGACAAATTATCGTTGGCTACCCTTCTGAAAAATATGCTGTTTCCGATTTTTTGGACGAAGAAAAGATCTTACTTGATAATGTTAGTCTGGCCGTCGGGAACCTATTGGAAAGAAAACAAATTCGAGATAGCGAAGCGGCCGCTAGAAGACAAATGGAACGTACAGACCGTTTGCACATTCTTGGAGAAATCACAGCGGGTATCGCCCACGAACTGAATACCCCGTTGGCCAATATCCTCGGATTTGCCGAATTGTTGAAAGAAAAAGTATCCAAAGAAGAAAATGTTCGCGATTTAAAAAAGATAATGGACAATGCGATTTTCAGTCGTGAAATCGTAAAAAAATTAATGTTCTTCGCCTGTGAAATGCCACAGGAAATGAAAACTGTCGAATTGAAGCCTGCCATAGAAAATGTATTAAAATTGCTTGGCCCATCCCTTCGTGAAAAAAATATAAACCTAACCAAATCGTTCAGTAACGATGCTATTAAACTTCGGGCCGATACCGTACAATTGACACAGGTCTTGTTCAACCTGATCATGAATGCAGCTTACTATTCTCCTACTGGTAGCACGATAGATGTAAACGTAACCGCAAAAGAAAAGAAAATCCGAATCCAGATTTCGGACCAGGGCAAGGGAATTGCTCCTGAGATCGAAGATAAGATTTTTGAACCTTTTTTTACGACCAAACCCATTGGTGAAGGTTCCGGTTTAGGGCTTAGTGTCGTTCATGGTATTATCAGCAGTCATAAAGGGTCTATTTCACATCAACCAAATACGCCCAAAGGCGCTATATTTACCGTTGATTTTCCTAAATTGTAGGTATGGCATTGCACAAAGAGAACATTCTTATCGTAGACGATGACATCGATATTCTGGAGCTTTTACAACGGCACCTAAAATCGATGGACTATCATGCCTTTAAGGCCGTTTCAGTTAAGGAGGCGCTTTTTATCCTAAAGGATACGTTTATCGATTTATTGATAACCGACATTCAGATGCCGGAGGTAGACGGGTTGCAGTTGTTAAAGTATGCCGATGAACATTACCCTGAAATGCCTAAGCTGGTCATTACGGGCTACCCTTCCGTGGATGGTGCATTGGAGGTCATCAAGTCTGGGGCGACCGACTATTTGACCAAACCCTTTACCAAGGACGAGTTGAAACAGGCCGTACAAAAGTCTATTGAAAGTGGTGCAAAACTAGAAAAACGGCAACCTTCAATAGACAAGGGTAAGAACAATGGCTATGCCGACATGATCGGTGATTCTGAAGCTTTTCAAAAAATTACGGACATCATCGATAGGGTAAAGAACAACAGGGCCACGGTATTGATCCAAGGTGAAAGTGGTACGGGAAAGGAACTGGTAGCAAGGGCCATCCATTATTCGGGTAAATTTTCCCGAGCACCGTTTATTGCCGTCAACTGCGGTGCGATTCCCGAAAACTTGCAAGAGGCCGAACTTTTTGGTTATACCAAAGGAGCCTTTACCGGCGCAAATGAAAACCGTAATGGATTCTTTCAGGCTGCCGAAGGCGGTACCTTGTTTTTAGATGAAATCGGTTCGGCATCCCTAGCCGTACAGACCAAATTGTTACGCGCCTTGCAGGAGAAGGAAATCACAAGGGTAGGTTCGCGAAAGATCGAAAAAGTGGATATTAGAATAATTGCGGCAACGAATTCGGATTTGTTGGATGACATCAAAAACAAGGATTTTCGTGAAGATCTTTATTATCGCCTGACCGTTGTTGAAATCAATGTGCCGCCGTTACGGGAGCGTAAGTCCGATGTTTCTTTATTGGTCGAAAAGTTCTTGCGAAAATATGGTGTTGAATATAAAGACCGCCTACTTCGTATCTCACCGGAAGCTTTACTAGTTCTGGAACGGTATCATTGGCCAGGAAATATCCGGGAACTAGAAAATATCATACAACGGGTGGTCATTATGTCCGATGGAGTAATCGGTGTGAAAGACCTTCCCGACTTCCTAAAATTTCAAATAGACTTTCCCGATACTGGTTTTTTACCCCTTCGGGAAATGGAAAAAGAATATGTTCAAAAAGTACTCCTCCATGCCCAAGGCAACAAGACAAAAGCGGCCGAAATACTTCAAATCGACCGTAAAACCTTACGGGACAAATTGAAATCCTAAACTGGGTAAAATCTCCCCAATCGAGGAATTACTCCCCGCTAAGCAAAATCCTATCCCAATAAATCCTGAATTTTTATAACTGATTTTCAGTCGGTTATGGTTTTTGGCATGCGCTAGCATTTTAGGGGCATACCATTTGCCTTAAGTGGCATAAATCAAAATGAGGAAAATGGTATTGATACTCAAATCCATACCAAGTGCATGGGTAGCATTCGATAAACGTGAGCGGTCAAATAGAGCATTGTGCCACAAGGATAGAACAATAAAGTAAGAATCCATGCAATACGGTAGTTTAGTATTCGGCAAAGAAAATTTTGTGATGATCAAGTATTTTCAAGAAATGAACGAGATGTATGCCGATTATGCGCACAAGAATACGTTGGACCTACTAACGGAAAACATGTCTAACGCGCTTATAGTCGATACGGCCAAATTGCCCAAAGACATTGTTCAGATATACTCAACCATTACCGTGTCCAGCAAATCGGGCTGGCTTGAAACCTTTCGGTTAGTGCCGCCCTACGAGGAGCGTATTAAAAACGGTAAAATCTCAGTCATAAGTACATTGGGCGCATCGGTCATAGGGCTTTCTGAAGGCGACACCTTGAACTACGGTCTCCCAGGGCATATGATGCTGTTGAGAATCGAAAAAGTGGCCCAAGACAGAAAGCGGGTGAAATTAAGAATCCCAGAAGAGGCGATAAAAAAAGATGTCACCTAAGCCATATAGAAATTCATTAACCCTAAATATACAGATATGATCAAGTATGCAATTGCCCTTTTATTTTCAGTAAGTATGTTAAACGCACAGAGCTCCGTAAACCAAGAAGCGACCGACGTGGAAGTCGGTGATATTTTTGAAATCGGTAAACCTGAGGCGAACATGTACGAACACATCAATTTTCCCAGAGCGAACTTCATAATAAAAAGAGGTGGTATCGCCAATTATAAGCGAGCGGAGGGGCAAAAAGTGGTTGTTACGTCCATAAAAGAAAAAAAAGACGGTACGACCCAAGTTAAAATCAAGCGCACGGATGGTAACCGCTTCTTCGGAAGCCACACCGTAGTATCGGTAGATTTTAAAGAGGCCTTGGCCTCCGGAGAATTGGAGGCGCTGTAAATATTTGGTTGCCTGCCTGCCTGCCGCGGGCAGGGTTGATGGGACCCGCCTGGTTTATAAGAGTTTGTTTTGCTCGAATAAAAGACAAAACCAGGTGGGTTATCAAATCCTGTAAACCGACCTCATAAAACAAATTTATAACATCTAAAAGATAGAAACCATGTTTGCAAAACTCACGACAGCACAACGAATACAAGTAGGTTTGATATTGGCCATGGCATTTCTATTGGTGTTGGGTTCCAACAGGTTAGACCAAAAGCATTTCTCGACAATCCAAAATACGGTCAACTCGGTCCATGAAGATCGCGTAGTAGTGCAGGATTTTATCTATCAGTTGAGCAAAATCGCACACCGAAAGGAACTACGGTTCGTTCAGAATGGTGTCTTTGAACTGGATGCCTCGGAAAACCAAAAAATAAATCAGCTATTGGTTGATTTTGGAATGACAAAACTCACTCCGAAAGAATCAAATCTACTCGATCAAATGACCCGGCAATTTGCACAATTGGAAGACCTGGAGAATAAAATTGCCAATCCCACAACGGTATCAGAATCTGATTTTGGGATTCTAGCCCATAAAATACTTCACGAAATCACTCAAAACTTAGATGGACTGGCCGAAATACAGCTTTCCGAGAGCGCACAACTAACCCAACGCTCACAAAAGTCGCTGGGCATGAACATCATGCTTTCCAAACTCGAAGTTGCTTTTATGATTGTCATCGGAATTGCCATGCTTTTCCTGATTTTCATGCCCGTGAAAACAATGCACATGGTTCAAGAAAACGAATTTACTAGGTAGAACTTAAAACGAACAAAAAATGATCCGATGAAAGAATATTTGAGGAGTATATGCTCCACGTGCAGATACCTGCCCAACTGTGCACTGACTACTGACAAAACCAACATCAGCTCTTGTAGCGAATACGTGCACAAATTTGATAAAGAATACCCGCCCCTGCTCACAGAACCGATTGAACTAAACAGTGGTAGCGGTCAAGAGAACGATAAAGAACTTGTATTAAATTAAAACCGATGGTAACAAAAACACCAATAAAGAAAAAGACATTGAAACAGGGCATGTTGGACAACGTCATGCGCCAGTTCGAGAATGCGGCCGATATTATCGACCTCAATCGCAACATCCGAAAAATCCTGGAAGTTACCAATAATGAACTTGTGGTGCATTTTCCGGTCCGTATGGATAATGGCGAAGTCGAGGTCTTTACGGGCTACCGCGTTCAACATAACAATGCATTGGGTCCCTATAAAGGAGGGCTACGCTATCACGAGACTGTCGATATCGATGCCGCAAGGGCATTGGCCATGTGGATGACCTGGAAAACTTCGTTGGCAGGCTTGCCCTACGGTGGAGCAAAAGGGGGAATACAGTTGGATCCAAAAAAATACTCCGATACCGAACTGGAAAGGATAACCCGTCGATTTACATACGCCTTGGGTGATAACATAGGGCCAGAACTCGATATTCCCGCTCCCGACGTGAACACAAACGCCCAGACCATGGCGTGGATATTGGACACCTATATGTCCACTAAACCACCTGCCGAGCGCTCCACGAACATGCACGTGGTTACCGGCAAACCTATTGGCGCAGGCGGTTCGGAAGGACGAGATCGGGCCACGGGCTATGGGGTATTTCTGACCATCAAGTTTTGGGCGGAACGAAAGAATGTTCAACTAAAGGATAAAAAGTTCATCGTACAAGGCTTTGGAAATGTGGGGTACTGGACTTCCCATTTCTTGGAAAAAGAAGGTGCAATTTTGACCGCAGTACAGGATGCCTCGGGAACCATTCTCAATGAAAACGGAATTTCGGCGGAAGCTCTTCTGGCCTATTCCGATGCGAATAACAGGAGTATCCGTGGTTTTGCCGATGCCCGACCCATAGAAAGTTTGGAATTTTTCAGTTTGGACTGCGATATCATCGTCCCAGCTGCGTTGGGTAATCAGATTACCGCAGAAAACGCAAAAAAGATAAAAGCCTATCTGATCGCAGAAGGGGCCAATGGGCCTACCGATGTTGAGGCGGAGAAAATCCTATTAAAAAAAGGCATTGAAATCATTCCCGATATCCTTTGCAATTCCGGTGGTGTTATCGGTAGTTATTTCGAATGGCTACAGAACCGCAATGGCGAAATCTGGCAATTGGATGAGGTCATGGCCAAACTGGAGAAAAAACTGAAAGAATCGTTTTCCAAAGTTATGGAAACTGCCAAAAACAGAAATGTCGATATGCGTACGGCTGCTTTCATCATTGCCATCGAACGGTTGGAGGAGGCTTATATACAACGGGGAATTTTTCCTTAAAAATTAAGATAATGAAATGAGCCAGTCCAATTCTTAATGCCTAAGGTGTTGTTATTGGCGAATTACACCTGCCAGCCGGCAAGCTGGTCTGATCTATAATAAACTATAATAATGAACAGATGAAACACGGAAGTTTGATCATAGAGAAAAAGGAATATGTCATTCTAAAGCGTGCGTTGAACCTATCGGGATACCATCATGATGATACCTTGCGGAAATCCGTCAGGAAACTATCGAAGGAAATGGAATCCGCCAGAATATGTGACGATAGCGATATGCCCGACGATGTGGTTCGTCTGAATTCGGTAGTAACTATCGTTTCCCAAAAAGGATGGCATAAGAAATTTCAGTTGGTACTACCTAAGGAAAGCGATGTCAAGAAAGATAAAATTTCGTTGTTGACCCCTATGGGTGCAGCCGTAATGGGGTATGCCGAGGGTGATTTTTTGGTATGGGAGTTTCCTAGTGGAGAACAAAAATTGACCATAGAAAGCGTAGAGCAGCAGAACAAACGTCTAAATGTAGACCTAGTATTATGAAGACACGACTTTTTTACGAACACGAACCAGATAGTCTAATTATGTTTAAAAAGGACAGCCTTGAAATAGCAAGCTGGACCGAAAGCCTTGAATTTATAAACACGGAATTGGGCTATCTGTTGGAGATTGAAGATAGGATGTTAAACGACTCCAACCTGTATTCTCAGCTACATGCCATGCGTCGGGAGAATACTCTAAAATTAAGCGCATTGTACCGATATGAAACGGCGATGCGAAAAACAAGGGAATGTGATACTATGGCTTGTGATGCTTATTATCTGAATAATCATGAAAAACACCGCCATCTATATCTGGAGTACCTAAGGAATTACAGGATATTGAAGTCCAAAGTGCTTTCAAAAATACTGTTCCATGCCAAAAGATAATAGGTATACATAAACAACCATTATGGGAAAGAAACTAGTATTACTGACAGATTTTTCATGGAATTCATGGAATGCCATTCAATACGCGATAAGGTTATTTAAGAATTGCGAATGTGAATTCTATATAATGAACGCGTATGCCAAGGAAGTTTACGGATTGGATAGCTTTGCGCTCTTAGACCCAGATGAAGCGTTTAACACCATGTCGGAAAAACGTTCCAAAGAACGGTTGGGAGATATTATGGAACGACTTATGTTGGAGCATGAAAATTCCCCCTATAACCTACAGCATCGATTTCATGTGCTTTCACGTTCCGAACATTTTATAGATGCCGTTAAGAACATAGTTGAAGAATTGCAGATTGATATGGTTGTTATGGGAGCTAAAGGAATATCTAATAATTACGAAGGTCGTTATGGTAAGAACACGTTGGAGGTTATTAAGAATATCAGGGCATGTCCTGTACTCGTGGTTCCCAAGAACGTGGTACTTGACCGGCCGGAAGAAATCGTTTTGACCACCAACTTTAATACCGATTTGAAGATTTCAGAGATAGAATCCCTGATTGAAATAGCCAAGATCAGTGGGGCCAGCATACAGGTCTTGAGTTTGGTGGATAATGGTTCGTTTACCTTGCAACAGAAGAACAACAAACTAATGCTCCGAAAATATCTGAAAGGTATAGACCACAGTTTTAATGTGCTGCACAATGTGGAAATGGCGACTGCCCTAAATTGTTTTGTTGAAATAAAACATAGCAATATGATTAGTTACATCGCTAAAAAACCTTCCTTTTTAGAAAAGTGGGGCATAAGTAAATCGACCTTGGGAAAATTAGGATACTTTGAAGATGTTCCCGTATTGGCCTTACATGGGTAAAAATACTACATATTGAACCGTATCTCAATACTAGAAGCGGGAAGATAAATACTTACATTAAGGAGAACGAAATCGACAAAACATTGGCCATAAACGGCATGAACTTAACAAATTTCGGGGTGTTCTGAAAATATGCGGGTACGTATCTCGAAAATCATCCTGCTGTCAACAAAGATATGACCTTGATGGTATGCCTTTGGAAATCCATGTCTTTAGTTCGGACAAACGATCGGAAAATTATGAATATAGTATGGTAGACATTTTCGACCATATATTAGCCGCATTACCCTATTTTGAACTAGCGATTTTTGAACTCCCCACTAGTTTAAAAGCATTGCCCAATCAATAACTAAGCATTTTCAATTTAAATCGTATGGGATTATGTTATGCAACTTTAAATAACGTTGTGATTCAATGAAAGTATTAGATTTGCATTGATATGTTGAGAAGACCTGAAGGCCTGTTTGGTGAAAAAGAAACAGGACATTGACTTATGTTGGTATGGTCGATTATAGGATTATGTTTTTACTATTTCAAACGATCAGGATATAACAACAAAAAGTACTGCCTATGACTGGAAAACAGGATACTAAAAGGATTATTAAGGATATATTTTTCCTTTCAGCAGGTGTGATAATGGCCAGCATAGGACTTAAGGGTTTTTTGTTGCCCAATGGTTTTCTTGATGGTGGCGCTATGGGTATTGCGTTGCTTGCACAGATACTTACGGGTATTGACCTTTCTGTACTCATCGTGCTGGTTAACCTCCCGTTTATTCTATTGGGGATACACCAAGTTTCCTTACAATTTGCAATAAAAAGTGCATTGGCCATTTTGGCACTTGCAGTATTGGTGCACTTTATTGTGTTGCCCACCATTACAGCCGATAAATTATTGATAGCTGTTTTCGGTGGCTTCTTTCTTGGGGCAGGTATCGGTTTGTCGATTAGGGGTGGGGGTGTAATAGATGGCACCGAGGTCTTGGCCATCACGGTGAGCAGAAAATCAAGCTTATCAGTGGGTGACTTTATATCGGTATTCAACGTAATTTTGTTTGCCTTTGCAGCCTTGCTGATCAATATAGAGACGGCAATGTATTCGATGCTCACGTATATCACAGCCTCTAAGACTGTAGATTTCATATTGAACGGTATTGAGGAATATATTGGCGTGATGATCATTTCGGACAAATACATAGAGATCAAACATAAGATCAGTTATGATTTGCAACGGGGAATTACGGTCTTTAGATCCGATGAAGGATTTGGCAAACGGGGAACCGATGCCATGGATAAAAAAATTCTTTTTTGTGCTATCACCCGATTGGAAGTCCCAAAACTTTTGTTTGAAATCGGAAAAATAGATGATAAGGCATTTATTGTGCAATATCCTTTGAAAGATGCCAAAGGAGGTATGATCAAAAAACGACCGCTACATTGAGTTGCATTCAATAATCAGGCTAGATCCATATAATAGCTACCGGAGTGCCAACATAAAACATGGGTTATTGTACAAATACGTATCGTTTATGTTGCGCTATTCGATCCTAATGGTATCGATTTCCTGCATCAACAGATGTGTTTCGGCAAGGGCAACGATGATTTTTTGGTAATGGAGTATATCCTCAAAATCAAGGGTGCGGCCCCTGCGGTCCTTGAGCCATTTCTGGGCAGGCTGGTGACCACCCATATAAAGCTCCCAAGTCGTTAACGGTATCTTGTCAAAGAATTGGGTATCGTTGATCCAAACTCTACCTACTTGGTTTTGTACGTCGAAAAGTTCCCAGTCTTTTATTCCGATTTTGGTCGTTATTTCGTTGCTGCCATCCTCGGAGTAGCCCGTAATATATTCCTCGACCTTCGGACTCTCCAACAAATGGAGCTGCCTGAGTTGTCCGCCTAAGCGTACCAGTTGCCAAAAGGTGGTGGTATTGCGTGGAAAAGGCACCTTCTGAAAATCGATTTTCAGGAACTCTTTGTGCTTTTCCCGATAACTCGGCGAATACAGAACGGCATAGATATAGTTTAAAAGATCAATGGGGGCAAAAGTTTCCCTGTATTCATCACGGATTTCCGGACTGTTGATCATACAGACATTACTGCACGAACCCTGAGTGGGGTCGAAAGGTTCTGCAACAAAAGTCAGCCCTAAATGTTGCTCTATTTGTTTTAGCATTGGGACAGGCTCACTATGGTTATCGACATGAATACTACCGTACCATTTGTTTAATTCATCCAAATAATTCCCCAAATTCATGTCAGACTACTTATAGATTGTTATTGAAAAAATTCTAAGTAAAGGCTATTCATTTATTGTCTTATCTCAAACTCCGGGCAATCCAATCGGATATCCTTGACCAATAACTCTTGATCCAGCAGGTTACAGAAATCCACATTTTTGTTTTTTTGATAGAAGGTGCAGCCGTAGCACGTTCGCTGTACGGTTAGAATTCCGTTACGGTTGAGTTTATAGATCAGTTCTCCCAAGGTTTTGAATACATCATCCAATTCAGATTGGCCCAGGCCATCGATTTCGTTTTTTAAGGGGTTGGCAAAATCATTGGTCTTCGATAAGATCTCTTGGCCTAATTGGGATAAATGTATGCTGTAACTGCGATTGTCGGTAGCAGAATAATCCTTGATGATCATCCCTTTTTTATCCAAAATCTTGATGGCATCACTAACCGTCGGTTTGGTAATATTGAATTCTTTGGCCAAATGACTGACGTTACACAGCTCCGGTTTGTGAAAAGCGATGAATATCAGTAGTTGGATCTGGATGGGGCTTAGCCCTACCAACTTTGCCTTATCCCAAAGTAAGGTCTTGAATACTTCCGAAATACGTTCTAAACCTGCAACGATTTTAGAGGAAATATCCTTTTGTTGTTGTTCTGGATTGAAAATACTTTTTTCTGTCATAAAAAAACCTGCCGGTATTTGTCCGACAGGTAAAGTTAGTCATCCTAATTAATTTAGTCACAGTTTTCCATCTCGATAATAGCAAAGCCGTGTTTGGCTATTGCTTCCACTATTTCTTCGGATGCATGCTCTATATGGCAAAAGCGACATTCTTTTGTGGTCAACGAATGATTTTCGACGGATTTGGCTATCAAATACGCATTGCCGAAACCGAACACGGTCTTCGGTTCTTTTAAATCGCTCGGCACGAGAATATCGAAGTGCATGCTGCGCCCGTCTTTCCTGTGCACATAAGTGTCCCAAACTGAAACTTTCATTAAATTATCCTTTTACATCGGCCATGGACGCACCGAAATTAATATGCAATGCATTGCCGTTTGGTGTCACCAAGGCGGGAACGGATTTTACCCCTGCCTTTTCTGCCTCGGAAATCCGCGATCGGTCTTCCCCGATGTTCACTACTTCCACATTTTCAGAACCGACCAAAGTAACGATGTCATGTTCTGCACTTACGCATACTGGACATCCTGCGTGATAAAAAATCGATTTTTTCATTTTGCTTTGTTTTAAGTTTTCGCAATAGTGCAATACTAATATAGTAAGGAATCCTAACAAAAACAAATGAATCTATATATTCATTTTAAAAAAGGTCATTTTGGGTATAAAGGGTTGGACTTACAAAGGAGATTAAACTTATAGATAACAGGTTGAATACTAGATGAATAATGAAGGGGGTTCTTTAATCTAAAACCACCTTTTCAATTCGTTTAATACCGTTCCTATTCATAATCACGCGGTAACGACTAAACTCGATTCCATCTTCTGTATAATACTTTTGAATAATATTGATATTATAGACCTTATTGGCCGCTTTCATATACACCTCGCCCTTTTTCACTAAAATATAGTCCTTTTTTGGGTCATCCATATACTGTATGAATCGATGGAAATTCAGGCGCGTAATATCGGTTAAACCGAGAATATTTTCGTCTGACAGGTCACTGCCAAATTTTTTCGGGTAAATCGTGACTTTCTTTTTATACTCTATTATTTGCTCATTCAAAGATCTTTCGGAAATTCCGATGACCATATCTTTTTGACGGTGTTTCTTTACTTTTGGGCCTAGTATTTTTAGCGGTACAAAGGAAAACTTTTCCTTTATTAGGCCGATCTTATTATCTAGCGCATTGGTGACCTTTATTTTATAATCATAAAAGAAACTATTTGATTTACTCACGAATAGTTGACTTACCGAACCTTTTATCCGGTCTTTGAGCATATAGCCAACGACCAAGGCAATAAAAAAAGGCAGTGTGAAATTGCCATAGACTTGTTGATAATAAAAAGCAACAGCAGTTGAGAAAACCATGGCCAACCCTGCGGCAAATGCCAATACCGTCTGTTCGAACATCGCCCCATCTTTTCGTATATCCTGATATAAAAAGAAAACGCTTTCAATGTATTTCTTTAACCTGTTTCTTTTATAGAGGAGGTCCTCAGGATTTACATTTTTATCTTTGGGTGAAACGTAATTCTTCTGCTTTTTATATTTCTGCTCAGATTCAATTAGGCCCACAATCATTTCGAGGGAATTCGTTTCGATCTTTCTGTTTTTAATATTATTGAACAGTTTCATGAGTTGTAGCTCAATTTCATTGCTTATATGTTCATCAGCATAGAATACAACATTCATATGTGTGTCCTTTAATGATGACTCTTTTAGCATCCCCACAATGGCCCTGAATTCTGAAACAATCAGGTTTATTTTTTCTATAAAATCAATGATTTCATCATTGGATATTTTTTTTCTTTTGATCAACGTATCAGTTTCATCCCTAAGCAAACTACTTAGGGTTGCCGCAAACATTTTTACCTGGTTCTTAAAAAGGGGAAAGTTCTGATTCGTTCTATTTTTAATGAATATTTCAGTATTCTTTGTTAGGTTCTTTAGTAATAACCGCTCCCCTCTACTTATTTCACCCAACGTATAATTTGGCGTGTCGTATTTTAAAAAAAGCCTTACATCATTATAAAACTTAGTAGCGGGGTATGTTTTACCATTGATATTTAAACTATCGGGAAGAAAAAGATACGTAAGTGTGGTATATTTTGATTTTTTACTTTTAGAAATCCGATCATAAGTGACATCTATGATGACCGAAAATTTATCGTGTATCTCTATTTTGCTTCGTATCAAAATATTCTTCGTGTTACAGATTTACATCCTATGTTCCCCTCCGATATTTAGGTTCTGACAAAGGCCTTGTGATAATCGAATGTTTCCGTTTGGTTGGTTGTATCGGAGGGTTTGTCAAAGCCCAAAATAGGAAAACATGGGAACATTATCCTGACAATTATAATATAGGAAAGTTACGTAAAAGTTAAATACTAACTACTGGGTTTCATCTTGAAAACGATGTTGTTCAATTCTTCATTGATTGGGATTTGGCAAGCCAACCGACTTTTGGAAGTCCTCCCATGGATTTTTGAAAGCGTATGTCTTTCGTCATCATCCATTTGTAGGTCAATATTACCTTCCAAAATCTCGATATGGCAGGTGCCACACCAGGCCCTACCTTTACAATCGCCCCAATCTTCAACATATTTGTCAAAAAGAAGCTCCATAAGGCTATGGTATTCATTGTTTTTGAAGTCGGCCCGACATTCATCCCCAAATTCATTGAAATAAGTAAGGTTGTATATTTTTGGAGTCGACACCGGTTCAAAGGGGGTTACGTAAAGAACATCATAGTAGAAAAATGGAGATTACAGCACCACTGAACAACACACTTAGGACGAGTAGGTTAAATGTGGTCTTTGGTTTCAATTGGGCCAGTATGGCCCCATTAAAGGCCATACAAAGAATAGTCACAAAAAAAAGCAGCACTAACAGCGGTACTTTGGATAAATCGCTCATAAGGATCATCATCGCTGCCACCGAGCCGATACAACTTTGCCCTATGATGGCGATAGCTGCATAGCCCATTTGTCCCTTCTTGAATTCTTCCAAAAGTTCATTATAGAGTTTCATAGGGTTCGTTTTATTTCCAGAATTCATCCTCCGTATTATCTTGAACGTTAGTCTCGGCGTGTAATTCCGAAATGGTTTTCAATTGTTCTTTAGAAGCGACTTTTTGTATTTCCTTGAATAGTACGCGTTCTTCAAAGCGAATGTGTTGTTCCAGTTCTTCCTCGATCAAACCCAACGAATTTGAAATCGAAGTGGTCTCTGTAAATAAACGGATCAACCTACGATGCTCGGTAAGAGCTCTTTTTACAAGTTCATCTTTGTCGCCCAGGATGGGGAAAATGTATTTTTCCTCTAATTCGAAATGGGGCACCAAATGTGTTTTAAAAAACCAATCTATATATCGTTTTATTCTTTCAATTGCTACACCTTTGGTAAATCCGGTCCGTATTTTCCAGCACAGAAGTAAGCCGTGATGGTGATCACGACTCACTTGTATCAATGCCTTGTCTCTTTTGATGGGAGGGGTCTTCATTCCTGACAGGTGTATTAGCTGGGATCTGCCAACTGTTTTTCCAATTTCGCTGCTTTCGGAAAAAGAATGTTGTTTTCCAAGTGAATATGATTGTGTAGATCTTCTTCAAATTCCTTTAGCAATGCATAGGTTACAGTATAAGTTGAACACGCATCCGCTGGGGGAGTGTACCCATGGCTCAAGGCCTCTATTAGTCTAAACCGTTCCCCTTCGTTATCATGTTCTTGCATCATGACATGGATCGGGTTTTGAATGGTGCCAAAATGAAGGGGCTCCATCTTGCTTCCGTTTTGTTTTGCTTGTACCATTTTACGAACGGCTGGGAATACGATTAGTTCTTCCTTCTTCATATGCATGGCCAGTTCACCTGCTGATGCATTGAAATGTTCTGTAATATCGAATAGTTCGGGGTGCCGTTCTCCATGAACCTGGCAGAGTTTGTTTAGGTATTGGGTTAAAACAGGAATTCGTTCCTCTACATACCGATGATGTTTTTTCTCAATATAATCGGCAAGAAGATCTAATGGCCATGATTTAAAATCGATGTTGTCGCCATTGCTTTGGTTTTGCACGTTCCGAATTTCCTTTAAAAGTAGTTCAGCATCCAACTTATTTTTATCGGCCACTTCCTGAATGCTTCGGTTGCCCCTACAACAAAAATCAATTTTATGATTTTTGAATACTTGAGCCGTACGGTAATCTTCGGCCACTATTTCACCAATGTTTGTTTTAAGAGTATTTTCCATGATAAATTAAATAATTTAATGTTTCTAAAATAAAATAGGACAAAAAGGTCCTGTTTAGTTTCAAATTTTTTTATCGTTTTAGATAAGTTAAGCCCACCTCTAATCCCGAAGTCATTTCGTATAGGGTGGTGTTTTCAAGCATATTCCTAAGCCCCTCCCGAACCGCAACGAATTTGTCGTGTACCGGACAGGGCTTATTGGCATTGCATTTCTCCAACCCAAGTCCGCATCCCATATATACATTATCCCCATCAATGGCATAAACGATTTCACTTAGTTTTATATGGTTTATTTTATTTTTTACAATTTCGAATCCACCTGCTGCTCCCTGCACCGAATCAATAATATCACTCTTAGACAATTGCTGTAGAATCTTTGCAGTGAATGCCACCGGGGAACCTGTTTCCCTGGCAATGTCCTTTAAGCTGGTCCGCTTGCCCTCGAGGGATTGTAAAGCAATATAGATGGAAGCCCTTATACCGTATTCACATGCTTTTGAAAACATTCTTTAGCTTAATTAACGGAACAAAGATAATGGTATTTTTATATCGGACAAAATTATCCGAGTTAAATTTTAAATTTGAATGATGTAGGTCAAGACAATTTGTACTAGTTCATTCTGTGCCTGTCAATCACTCATTTAGTGCGATGTTGATACATATGCATAAACAACATGGTACTCATCTTCTGGGCCCTGTTCTTGGCAACCCAGGCCGTTTCTCCTTCAAATAATTCGTCGATGGTCGCAAACCAAAGGTTTAGCCATAATCCAAAATGTTCCGATGTAATCGTATGGTTCATCTTATCATCGACTTCTTGATGTGCTGTCATAGGATTGCCGTAATATTTGCGTTTTAAGAACAATTGGGTTTCCCAAAAATCTGTCAATAAAATTAAATGGGCATCCCAATCTTCTATGATACTATTGAAAATAGGGCCGAGCACTTCATCTTTCCTTATTTTTTTATAGAAGGTATTTATCAGTAAAGAAACATCTTCCCTATTTTTAATATCTGTTTTTGTTTGCATATCATACCAATTTAAGATTAAAATCGCAATAGTTCCGTCATTATGCCAATTCGAATGATATCCAATCGGTGCTGAAAATAGATGTTGTAGTAATCCGTTCCATGGTAATACCGTACAAAAAACCCGATGTCTTCCAAAAACTTGGGATGGTAATAAAACGTTAGACTGGCATTGAACCGCTTGATATAAAAGGTGTCCCAGTCGTTGATGTTATCCAAAAACCAAGTTGTCTCGGCCTTTAGGGAGAAATCGGCCTTTACCGAACCACGATGTCCCATTTTCACGGGGAGTTTGTAAGCAAAAAAGGAATTATGCCAACGAAAGCCACTATACTTGCCATGCAGTTCGTCCAGCATCCAACTTTTGGGGTGTATCTCGAACGAGCTTTTGAAAAACTTTTGTGCATTCAATGTTTTACTGAATCCGGATTTTATCAATCCCAGTTCAATAAAATTAGTGGCAAAGTTTCCAGTCTGCAGGTTGATATTCCCGTCTATATCATAAAAACCGCCGTCCTGCCCATTGGAATGGTGGGCCATTCTTCCGTACAGGGTAAAGTTGTCTGCCGCATTTCTTTTGCTCGCTAGATAATAGACCGAAATCTGCGGGATATAGCTCGGGGTCTTTACGGGATATGAAGCTTCATTGAACATACGGATTGTGATCTGCGCAGTGAGCACACCCATTAAACGGGAATCCTTACGTTCACGGATCACAAAACTGGGATTTACGTTGGCCTCGAACATCAAGGGTTCCAGATTACCAATATCCGTAGGAAAAGTGATATAGCTGTCACTCTGATTGACCTGCGCTATTTTCGCAAGGTCAAGATTGGGTAGGGAATCGTTTATTTGCGCATGTACCACCTGCGTTAAAAAGTGAATTATGATCAGTATGTAACCATACCTTTTCATTTGTAGATCATTTTTACGGATACCCTGGAATCTGAGTGCAGTTCGAAACTCGCCTTGGAGAAATTGGGACGGTTCGACAACCCGATGTTGGTATAGTTAGAAAAACCGATACCTTCGGTCGGGAGGATTAATCCCTTGTCTATTTTTCCATCTTCGTTTTCATCGTGCAGTACGTTGATGGCATATCTACCTTTGGG
>NZ_JBATHS010000387.1:0-3018 GCF_049667165.1 Maribacter sp. | reverse complement strand
ATTTTGAGATAGAGAATGAACCGCTAGTCAATGAACAAACGGTGAATAAATTTTACCCTACCATTGGGGCGGGAACATTTTTATATTCCGATAATTGGTATGTTGGCCTGTCGATCCCGAATTTCCTGACCAATGGTATTTATAACGATGAAGTCGCGGTTGTGGTGGAGGACAAAGTGCAGTTCAATTTTATAGGGGGATATGTTTTTGAGTTGAATGATGCCTTGAAACTTAAACCTGCCTTTATGGTCAATTACCTGCAGGGCGCCCCGGTAAATTTGAATGTGTCCTCCAACTTCCTAATCGATGATAAAGTTACCTTAGGGGCTTCTTATCGTCTTGACAACGCCTTAAGTGGCTTGGCAGGCTTTCAAGTGTCGAGTGGCATGTTCGTGGGATATTCCTATGATTACAATACCAATGGTCTGGGGGAGTATAACAACGGCTCCCATGAGATTATACTGAAATTCTATCTCGGAAAGGGTGGGGATCGCAACAGACAGCCCAAAACCAAGAATGCAAAAGGGAAGCCTAAGCAAATCGATACGCCAAGGTTCTTTTAAAAATGAAAGAAGACATTAAAATGAAAACAAAGGCTTTACTAGTATGCTGTTTTATGATCATAGCGACAACTTTCGCCCAAGAAAAAAAGTCGAAGGCCGATATTTTCTTTTATGGCTATGATTATAAAAGTGCGATTGTGGAATACCAAAGGGAAATGGCAAAAGCTCCCTTGAAAAATAACCAATTGTTGAACTTGGCAGATTCGTATTATAAATTGGGCAACTATAAGGATGCTTCTGAAATTTATCTGGATGTTAACAAGAAAGACTCGGTAATGTCTAACCATCGCCTAAACAATATGCTGCAGAGTTTGGCGAAAACTTCAAACGTAGATAGGGTACGGACGTTTCTCAATTCAAAACGGAACATCCTGCCCAATGAATTACTCGAAAATGCCGAATTCAATTATGAGTTGCTTTCCGGTAATGACGACACTTCAGAAATACAGATTATTAATTTGAACAGCAATAGTCCACAAGCAGATTTTGGTCCCGGGTTTTATGATGACAAACTACTTTTTAGTAGTGGTCGGTCAAAAAGCAATAAAAAGACCTATGAACCTTCAGGTGAGTCTTATTTGGATATTTATGAGGGCCAAATCAATGCTGATGGAAATGTTCGAAATGTAACTCCTTTTACGGCTATTGCCGAATCCAGATTTCATAAGGCAACGCCTTTTTTTTCAAAGGAACTTGGTAAGTTGTTCTATGTGCTTTCCAATACTTGGGAGGGTGAGCTCTTATTTGATGAGAATGGTAAGAACGCCTTGGCTATCGCATTGACGGACCTGAAAGGTAGCTTGACTTTTTTGCTCAAAGATCTCAGTACTTCCTTTTATTATCCGTTCTATGATGCAGCATCGTCCAAGCTCTATTTCGCTGCTAGTTTTGAGGATAGTTATGGGGGAACGGATTTGTATTATGTGTATACGAATAATGGGCAGATCATGTCAGAACCCACGAATCTTGGACCAAGGATAAACTCTCCAGGGAACGAGATAGCGCCCTTTATTTTTGAAAATAGCCTTTATTTTTCATCCGATATTTTTTATGGGATCGGTGGTATGGATATGTATAAGGCGAATATGCACTCTGATGGTTCTTTTGGGGTCCCCATAAATCTCGGTAAAAGTATAAACTCGACTTCTGATGACTTTGGCCTAATACTCAGGGAAAATGGGACAGAAGGCCTATTGGGATATTTTTCATCGAATCGGATCGGTGGTAAGGGCAATGACGATATTTATGGCATTAAAGTTAAAAACGAAATTGGCCTAAAAACCTTCACCATGAAAGGTCGTGTGGTGAACCTTAATTCGCAGGAAGGAATTCTAAAGGCAAAAGTAAGGCTATTGGATAAGGATGGCACTCAAATTAAGGAAGTGTATACCGATGAAGATGGGGAGTTTCGAATAGAGATTTCATGGCAGGACCATATTACCATCGAAGCCTCAAAGGATAGGTATTCAAATTTTTCTTCCGTCTTTGCCGAAAATGAATTAGAAGGGTTACAGGAACAAGGTTACGATATGGGCCTTTCATTCATTGATGATCTTTTGGATGAGAAAGAAGGCAAACAGGTCATTAAATTGCAAAAATTCTATTTTGATACTGGTAAGGCGGATATTTCACCAGTGATACAAACGGAACTCGATAAGGTGGTCAATGCGGTAAAGAGTTTCCCACAAGTAAAATTGGCCATTGAATCCTATACGAATAGTAAAGGGGCCAAAGCCACGAACAAAAAAATTTCCCAAAATAGGGCAGATGCCATTCGATCTTATTTAATGGCCCATGGGGTCGCTTCTTCCAACATCGTATCTTCAACCGGCTTTGGAGAGGAAAATTTGGTCAATAAGTGTGCAGATGGGGTGTATTGTCTTGATTTCTTGCATAAGCAAAATGATCGTACCCTGATAGTGATTACCAATGCTGAGGAATTATAGGTTTAAGCAGTGGTCTTTTCCACCTTTTTAAATCAATTGAACAACACGATCCAAAAGTAGTACACCGAGAAAAAGGAAAGAAAAATGATACCGGCATAGGTGAGTACCTGTAAGGGTTTTTTAGGCCGCATTTCTTTCGGTATTTCACTGCTCATCACATTTCTAAGATTCATATAACCGATAATCGGAGCAACCACGAATGAGACGAATGTGGCCAAAGCCACCAACTTTCCCATATTGGACCTGAAGCCAAAGACAACGATCAAGTTTATTATGGCCAATAGCACTACCAAGAAGGCAAATGGCCATTTCTTGCGCTGCAATCTTATTTTCGGGGATAGCAAATCAATCGTATCCAAACTTACCCGGGCAATGGCATCATGGGCAGACATGCAGGTACTGAACATGGTGGCAAAAGCTGCCGTGGCAATAAAAATATAGGCCCAATCCCCAATGTGGATGGTGAACAATTGAACCACTTGGTCCGCAAAATTCACTGCATTACCACT
>NZ_JBATHS010000386.1:0-3845 GCF_049667165.1 Maribacter sp. | reverse complement strand
GGTGTGTGGAATGGGATTAATCCCAGTTGAATCATTCTAAATTACATGCAAAACTGCCTGATATTTAAGCGAATGAAGGAAATAGTTGCTAACTTTAATAGTCACCTTTTAGGTATTTGGCCTATACGAAAATGAAAGCAATGAAGCAGTCTATCAATTTTAAATTAAATGGGAAATCCGTAACTGTGGATGTTCAGGGCGATGAATCACTTTTGACGGTCATTCGAACTTATCTCGATCAAACAGGAACAAAATATGGCTGTGGAATAGGGGAGTGCGGTGCTTGTACGGTATTGCTGGATAATGAAGCTGTACGGTCTTGTATGATACTTGCAGAAGACCTTGACGGCACCGATATTTTCACTATAGAAGGGCTAGCCGGTAACGGCGAATTGCATCCTTTGCAAAAGGCATTTATTGCCCATGATGCTTTGCAGTGCGGGTATTGTACTTCAGGAATGATTATGAATGCCTTCGGTCTTCTAAAGAAAAATCCCGCACCTACAAGAAAAGAGATCATTGATGGTATGGATGCGAATTTATGTCGTTGTGGGGCTTATAACCGTATTGTAGATGCCATTCAAACGGCCTCTAAAGAAATCGATAAAAAGGTGAAATTATGAAACGAGATTCTAATAAGAACGACCCATTTTTTAATGATATATACGAAGCTCCGGTTTATGATCGACGCCAGTTTATTAAGAATCTGGGCAGTGGAATTATAGTGACTTTTTGTTTGGGCGATATAGCATTGTTGAACGCAAGTTCCTCGTCTTTGGTTGAAGATTTGAATTTCAATGCCTATTTGCGTGTCAAGGAAAATGGTAGGGTAGCCTGTTATACCGGCAAAATCGAAATGGGTCAGGGAATCATAACCTCTTTGGCACAAGTTTTGGCGGAAGAACTGGAAGTTTCTATTTATGAAGTGGATATGGTGATGGGCGATACCGAACTGTGTCCTTATGATAGGGGAACATGGGGTTCACTTACTACGCGATTTACAGATCCTGTGATTAGGGCCGCTGCTGCTGAAGCAAGGGAAGTACTTCTTGGATTGGCTGGGGAAAAATTAGGAGTCCCCAAAGAATTGCTCGCAGTAAAGGAGGGTGTGGTCTACGCAAAGAATGATCCATCCAAAAAAGTGACCTATGCCGAATTAACAAAAGGCCAAAAGATTGTAAAGAGTTTAAAAGATAAACCCGAAATAAAAAAATCAAAAGATTTCAAAATAATAGGCAAGCCTATTTTAAGCTTGGATGCCGAGGCAAAAGTGACCGGAAAGGCTAAGTATACGGCGGACATTAAATTACCTGGAATGGTCTATGCCAAGGTAGTCAGACCCGAGGTTTTTGGATCTGAAAAATTAAGTGTGGACGCCTCCGGATTATCAAAGTTCCAAGGGGTGGAGGTTGTTGAAATAGATAATTTGGTCGCTGTGGTACATGAAGATCCCGAAGTGGCGAATAAGGCGATGAAAAGCATAGAAGTTATCTGGAAATCCCCTGAATTGAACGTCAATGAAGACACCATTTTCGCCTATCTTGAGGAGCAGATTAAAGAATCCGAGGTATTTGAAGAAGGAGGGATTTTAAAAAGTGGCCGAAGCAATTCAAAAGAATTTATCGAAGCCAAATATCTGGATGGGTACAAGGCACATGCCTGTATCGAAACGCATGCCGCGACCTGCTATTTTGAAGGGGATAAACTCACCATGTGGGTATCTACCCAATCACCCTTTGGTACAAGAAGTCAGGTTGCCAAGGAATTGAATATGCCGGAGGATAAAGTACATGTGAAACAAATTTTTCTAGGGGGTGGCTTTGGAGGAAAATCGTTTAACAGTCAGGCCATAGAGGCCGCGTTAATCGCTAGGAAGGTCAGGAAACCCGTCCAATTGGCTTTTAGTAGGAAAGAAGAATTTCTCTACGACAGATTTAGGACGGCCGCAGTGGTAAATGTGGGTGCAGGGATCGATACCAAAGGGAAATTAACCGCCTGGGATTTTGATATCTATTGTGCAGGAACACGAGGAACAAATCTTTTTTACGATATTCCGAACCATCGAACACGTATGTTCAACAAAGGTGATGTTCATCCTTTTGGTACGGGCGCATGGAGGGCTCCGGGAAATAATACGACCACTTTTGCGCGGGAATCGCACATAGATGTGATGGCACATGCCGCCGGAATAGATCCTTTTGAATTCCGGATGACTAACCTGAAAGATCAAAACATGGTCGCAACCTTGCAGTTGGCCGCCGATACTTTTGGTTGGACAAGAAAGAAAAAATCAGGGCATGGCTATGGCATTGCGCTGGGTCAGGATGCAGGGACATTGGTTGCCCTAATCTCAGAAGTGGAAGTAAATAAACAAACCGGAGCCGTAAATATAATTAGGGTAGTTTGTTCCCAGGATATGGGTCAGGTCGTTAATCCACATGGAGCCATGCTACAAACAGAAGGATGCATAACCATGGGAATTGGTTATGCTTTATATGAAGAAATAGTTTTTGATGGGGGAAATATGAAAACGAATAATTTTAATGATTATGAATTTACCCGTTTTTCAAAAACGCCGGAAATCACTTGTGTTTTTCTAAATAAAATGGATGCAAAGCCCCAAGGTGGAGGGGAACCTGCCATTATCTGTGTAGGAGCTTCGATTGCCAATGCGGTTTTTGATGCTTGCGGTGCACGTGTGAACAGAATGCCGATCACACCTAAAAGGGTTTTGGCAGGCATAAGCTAGTTGATTTTAAGTATAAAATTTTAAAAGATTAACAACCGGTTACTTAAATATATTTGAAACTCTATAAAATAGTACGAAAAGACGCTTTTGGCTATTAGTTGTAAAATGTTCTATCATCCGCCAGTAGGGGATGTGTTGTCTCGTGCCCGCCCTCCCTCCGCGTACCACAGAACATTTTAGCGGAGGCATAAGCTTTTTCTGCTTAGGCGAATAGGAGGGAGGTCATTGTCTGCCTACTGCAGCCTTGGCGTAGGCAGGAGTGTGGAATGGAAATCAATAAGATCAATAGTTACTTTAATTATAACATAGCTAAATAATTGCCGCTAACCTACTGGCTTGGTTTATAGCGCGTTTCGCATCCAATTCGGCGGCAATATCCGCACCTCCGACTACATGCACTTTTATACCTTGCGCTTCCAAGGGGGCCAATAATTCCTTACATGGCAATTGACCTGCACAGATTATTATAGTATCTACGGCCAACACTTTTTGGACAGAATCTTGAACGTAATGCAAGCCTTCATCATCGATTTTTGTGTACTGCACCTGGTTGATAAACTGTACTTTTTTCTTTTTCAAAGTAGAACGATGAATCCAACCCGTAGTTTTGCCTAATTTCCCACCAAATTTACCCTTGCTACGTTTGAACATGAAAATTTCCCTTGGGGATGGGTGAACCTCTACCGTTACCCCTTCAATTCCACTTCGAGCCTTCATGGTTTTATCAATTCCCCATTCTTTTAGCCAAGCGTCAATATGTAATGAGGTGCTTTCACCTTCGTGTGCGAGATACTCCGACACATCAAAACCAATACCGCCTGCACCAATAACGGCAACACGTTTGCCAACAGGCATCTTCAACTTTAAAACATCAATATAGTTTAAGACTTTAGGATGATCGATTCCTTCGATATTTGGGGTTCTTGGTTTTATTCCCGTCGCCAAGATCACCTCCTCAAAATCCCCCTTTATTAGATCTTCGGCCTGTACTCGCGTGTTTAATTTTACAGTTACATGATGTAATTCCAATTGCTTATTGAAATAACGAATGGTTTCATAAAATTCTTCTTTCCCTGGAATTTGCTTCGCCATGTTG
>NZ_JBATHS010000385.1:0-5760 GCF_049667165.1 Maribacter sp. | reverse complement strand
GATGGTTTGTTGTTCTTGATTTTTGTTTTCTGTGGTTGTGCCCATTAGTCCCAACGTCATGGTTACTATTGCTAAAATACCTAGTGCTCTTCTCATAATCTTTAATTTTTATTTTTATTAGTGGTTTCGGTTTATTACGTTGTAAAACTAATACGCTATGGCCCCGAAAAAGGGCAAGAGGAAGAAGTATGAGTATTAAACCCGGTTTTGGAAGTATTCAACCCGGTTTTGAGAGTATTTTTTCAGTTGATGGCCGAAATGGTCGTTTTTGATAAATGTTCCTTTACATCATCGACATTCGTTTTGTACGATTTTGAAAAGGGTAATTCCAAGTTGCGAAGTTTGAGGGTACAGATCGACTTGCCATAACTGATTCCTGAGATGTATTGGGTATTCACGATATAACTCTGGTGAATGCGGATAAAACTTTGTGGCAATTGATTCTCAAAGGTTTTTAAGGTCTTGTAGGCATTGATCACACTGCCATCCTTCATCACAAATTCGGTGGTATTATTGTCGGCTTTCAGATATAGAATGTCCTGGGTGTTCAAATATTGGAAATCTCGATACGATTTTAAACAAATGGTTTCCTGTTGTGCATACACAGGCGTAGGTTCGGGCATGTACCTCTTAAGACGCAACAACGATTTTCGAATATCAAATTCATTGTACGGTTTTAGCCAATAATCGAAAAAACCATTTTTAATGGCCTCATAGGCATATTCCTTGGTTTTCGAAATACCTATGAAAATGGGCAGTTTTTTGATATACTGGTGTAATTCCACAACCATGTGAAAATATTCATGGGCATTTTCATTCAAGTGCACAAAAACGACGTCGGGGGAATATTTCAATATTGAATTTAAACCGTCATTACTGTTCTTAGCTAAGGAAGTACATGTAAAATCCCCATATTCTTCCAGAAAATGCTGCAATTGCAGATTGGAAGAAGCATCAGAATCGATAATGGAGTAATTGAATTCCAAGGATTTAGCTATTTAATAGCAAAGTTAAAATAGTGGGTGGACCGGGGGCTAAGGAAAACCTTATAAAAAATAAGGTTTGTCCTTATAATTTACAAAAAATTATACAAATGAAAGAAAATACATCGTAAAGTTTATGTTTTTACAACAATTTAATTATCCGGCATGAATTCATAGGCCCCAATATCCGGATTGTCCGTCCTGCTGGTGCCTAGAATGTCATAGGGTACGTTTAAGGCAGTTTCCAAAAGCGCCTTATTCCTGGCCATTGAAGCTTCGCCAATTAAAAAATTATTTTGTATAACATCTTTAAAATCAGCATTTTGATTTAAAAATACGTTGTTGTAATAGGTAGTGTCACCAAAATCGTACAAATCGGTGTTGGCATATTGACCTGAAGTATCCTCGAATTTTATGAGGGAATGATCGAAGTTGAAATTAAAGGCATTCAATCCGTTATGCCGCAGGGAAATTTCCAAAGGGGCATTCCCATCGATGATACAATTATTGAACTCGGCCGAAATCAGATCTCCTGTATTACTGGTATCGTGATTGCCTAGAAATAGCGCGGTACCCGATCTAGAACCATGGGACCAATAATTGGCAATCGTGCAATGGGTAAATACATAACGACCCCCGAGATCGCAACGCAGGGCGTTACGGCCCGCACCGCCTAAAAGCGTATTTTCAGCAAGCACATGGGCATTTTGGGTCCATAGATTCGTGTTCGAAGCATTATGGATCCGTGTATTTTCAAGGGTCAGGGTAGGGGATTGCATCAGGCCATCTCCCTTGACCATAAGCGCTACCGTGGCATTTTTAAGGGTCGCATAGGTGATTCGATTGTCGATGCTCCCCTCGGCGAACCAAATTCCACCCCATTGTCCGGGAATATCAGTGTATTGGGGTTCTAACCGGTCTCCTTCGAGAATCACCTCATTTTCCAAAAGCGCTTGATCGAGACTCAGGGCACCATCGATCTGTAATGAGGCGCCGTTCCCCATATAAATTCCCGAATCCTTATGAAAATGGATGCGACTCCCAGAATCCATCAATAGCACCTGGTTTTCAGGGACAACGGCATACCCATAAATCACATGGGGTTTATCCTTAGTGAAATGCAGTTCATCTTCCTGTAAATAAAATCCTTCCACCTGAATAGGTGCTCCATTTAAACCCATATCTAAACTGAGGGTTTCCTTGGTGCCGTCCGCCAAGGTTTTCGGATAGTGGAAAACCGCATCCTTGACCAAGGTCACCAGTTGTACTTCCTGTGTGATCATCTTTCCTTCAAAAGCAATGGCATCGGTATATAAGAATTCATTTTCCAAACCATTGGAAAGATCCACCGTGGTTTCAATGAAAATATAGAGGCTATCTTGGGCCAAGATCGGGATGTTCGTAAATTCCTTTCCGGCAACCCCATCCACATTCATTCTATAAAAACTATTCTGGCCTTGTTTTAAACGTATGGTGGGAATTTCGATGGCATCGCGATTCGGGTTATACACTTTTAAGGAATAGGTGCTACTCGATATTTTGGAGAAAACCGTATCGAGATAAACGGTGTCTTTTGAAAACTCCAGATTACCGGGATTGGGGGTGTAGGCAAAATCCTTTCTGCAGGAGCTCCAAACCATCAAAACGATCAGGGCAGATAAAACCAATATAATACGCTGCATAATTACCGTTCATTAACTAGGTAAAAAGATATTTTTTATAGCCTCTGATATACGAATGGGTTTTAAGGTCAAGGCATTAAGTAAGCACCATTCAGTTAGGGAACGTACCAATAGCCGATTTGTTTCATGATGGTACATTTCTACACAACGCACTGAAATGGCCCCTTTAGTATCTGCAATATAGGTCCTTGCCAGAATTTCATCGCCTAGCACGGCGGAACTCAAATAGTCGATCGTATGTTTTTTGACCACCCAGAGAATTCCCGCCTGCATTGCATTGGGTGCTACAGTTTGCCAATGCTCTTTTGATATATCTTGGATCCATTGTACATAACGCACATTATTGACGTGGTCTAGATCGTCTAGGTCCTTTTTGGAGACTTTGATTCTTTTTTCGTAGGATTCCATTATTTCTTTATAAACCGTACCTCGAACATCTTATCCCAGTTTTTCCCTGTAACAAAAAAGGTTTTTCTTTCGGGATGATATGCGACGCCGTTAAGTACATCCAAATCTTTATGTTGGGTTACCTTTTCTTTCAACCCACCAAAATTTATGACCCCTTCAATGGCCCCGCTTTGGGCATCGATGATCATCATACTGGGTTTTTGGTATACATTGGCATAGATTTTTCCGTCGACATACTCCAATTCGTTGGCCATATTGAATACCGATTTATTGGTGACAATTTCAATATGTCCTTCTTCGGCAAGGGTTTCAGGATTTAAGAACCAAATCTTTTCGGTACCATCACTTTTGTAGATTTTATCCTCATCGTGGCAAAGACCCCATCCTTCCTTGCTTTCACCATATTGAAAACTGTTTATTTTCTCGAACTTTTCGAGATCATACACAAAACCGATCCCGTTCTGCCAGGTGAGTTGATAGATCTTATCGTTCATTATGGTAATGCCTTCCCCGAATTGGGAATTATCGAGGTCGATTTGTTTTAGCACTTCCCCGGTTTTAAAAGCGACCTTTCGTAAGGATGACCTTCCCTTTTTACCGGTACTCTCATAGAGCACCCCTTCGTGAAATTCCAACCCTTGGGTATAGGCCTTGCTATCATGGGGGTATTCATTGATGATCTCGTAGGAATATAGGGCCGGAGGATTCGGGGCCAATATCTTGATTTCTTTTGAGATCTCTGCGCTATTTTCTTCGTAATTGACCGTCGCCTTTAAGGTTTTGTTGCCCAAGGTGGGGAGATCAAACGTTATTTTATTCCCCGTCACTTCCAACGCTTTGCCATCGATGGTGTAAGCTACCAAAGTGATGGCTTTCCCTTTTTTGTTTTTAAGGGCGATGCCTACGGTCTCATGTTGTTGAAAATCGGTTTTATTGCCTTCCAGCTGTATTTCGAACAACAAAGAAGGGTCTGTGTTACCACTGCCACAGGCCAAAAAGAGCAATAGTATATGACAAACGATAATAGCTTTAAATGGATTCATGGGCCTTTTTATTTTGAAGGAAAACGGATTACACACTAACGATACACTTGAATAAGGGCAAGGCAAACGCTCCTGAATAAGGTATTGTTTACCATAAAAAGGGCAAGTTACTTGATAAAAATCAGAAAGTAAAACGATTGATTGAATTTTGGATGGGATCCTTATGGTCATAACAACATTCGATTTTCTTTCCCTAGTAGGTTTCTGGTGCTTTGAACTATAGCGATATGGACTGTTGCGCTACTCGCTGTAATCCGCTCATAAAGGTTGAACTCAGGGGAGAGGGCAGCACCTATGGTTTCCGAACTACGAATGGGGACAAACGACGGTCAATTATTTTATTCAAATTGACCAAAATCATTGTCTGGTACGATGGTTTTTAGATACATTTCGATCTACTATTAAATTAAAAGGTATTATGGAAACCATTAAGTTCGTCAGGGAAAACAAAAAGGAGCGTGAGTTTGCCTATGAGGTGAGAAAACGGGTGCGTGATTATTTTAAAGAGAATAATATATCCATTTATGGCAATTATACGATGTACCTGAAGTCGGTTGTTATTTTGTGCATGTATATTGTGCCGTTCGTCGTATTGCTCACCACCCCAGTATCGGCATGGACAGCTTTAGGTTTAGCCATTATCATGGGTATAGGGGAAGCCGGGGTCGGAATGTCGATCATGCACGACGGGGTGCACCATGCCTATTCTTCAAAAAAATGGGTAAATGATCTGGCTTCGTCTACCATGTTTCTTTTAGGCAGCAATATCTTCAATTGGAAAATACAACATAATATGAAGCATCATACGTTCACCAATATTTTCAATTATGATCCCGATATTTCGAACCTGAAGGTTATCCGTTTGAGCGAATACGGTCCACTTAAAAAGTATCATCGATTTCAACAATTCTATGCCTTTCCACTGTATGGTCTTATGACTTTTTCCCGCTTGTTTGGTGAAATCGGGGTATTGCTCGATTATAATAGAAAAGGTATTACCAAGGCTCAACATGTGGATCCAACATGGCAGCTGATAAAGCTTATCGCGATTAAGATCACCTATTTTGCAGTTATTATAGGGCTACCCTTATACTTTACGGATTTCGCCTTCTGGCAAATATTGATTGGTTTTATTGCCCTGCACATTACGGCGGGCATGATCATGAGTACGGTATTTCAAATGGCACATGTAGTTGAAGGTACGCACCAACTGCTTACTGATGAAGACCATCAGATCAAGAACGATTGGTTGGTGCACCAACTTAACACCACCTCAGATTTTGGAAGAAAAAATGGTCTGTTCAGCTGGTATATCGGGGGCCTGGATTTTCAAATTGAACATCATATTTTTCAAAATATTTGCCATGTTCATTATCCAGTCATAGCCGATATCATTAAGAAAACAGCTGAGGAATACGGATTTACCTATAACCTAAAGCCCAGTGTTTTCAGTGCCCTAGCCTCTCATTTCCGAAGGTTAAGGGAGTTGGGCACGATGAAACCGCCTACCTCATTGCCTAATTTGGCAGCGGTTCCGTAGGTGCCTTCGGGGGGGGCAACCATTTGAAAGGTGCAGGTGGCCTGTAAGAAATAGGTCAGCTTTTGCAGCATGTCTTTTATGTAAAAATAGCTGCGCAATAGTGG
>NZ_JBATHS010000384.1:0-5217 GCF_049667165.1 Maribacter sp. | reverse complement strand
TTGGGATTACACCGAAAAAGGCAACCATAGGCCCATTACCCTGATATTTGCCAAGGAAAAAAGTCTGGAAAGCATGAAAGAGGCCCTTTTTGAAGGTAGGACCGTTGCGGTCTACAATGACCTTCTGGTTGGGAAGCCAGACTATTTAAACCCACTTCTCAAGGCAAGTATTGAAATTAAAAGGGCCCGTTATTTGCCGAACACCACGGTTTTGATGGTGGAGCTGACCAATGTAACCAGCAGCGACCTCCTCTTTGAAAACCAGATGGAATTCAACTTTTATGACAGCTCCCCTGTTTTTGAAATCGAGGCGGGACAAACAAAGACCCTACACATCAAAACATTGGAAACACTGGCTTCCGTTCCGCTCAAACTAAAAGCGCTAGGTGCTTTTACCGCTCCAAAACAACAGCCGATCATCGAGTGGATAATCCCGGTTAAAGAATAATCCCTGTGAACTAGGATACTAAATTTGGTGAATTCAATTTTTATATTAACTTTGCTTTTCAAAGTACTTTTAAAATGGAATCAAAAAAATACCTAGACGATATCTCCGAGATCAAGAACCTTATGAACCGGACGACCCGTTTTATCTCCCTAAGTGGTTTATCCGGCATTCTCGCTGGCATCTATGCCATCACCGGAGCCCTTTTGGCGTATGTCTTTGTAGCCCCTGAACATGGGGAATTCGTCACCCTGCACAGTTGGAATTTTAGATATATCGTGGCCATACTAATTGCGGTTGCAGCGCTAAGTATCATTACCGCCTTTCTTCTAACGACCCGGAAGGCAAAACGAAATAAGGAGGCCATTTGGGACGCCACCACCAAAAATTTGCTTGTCAGTTTTTTGGTGCCTTTGGTCACCGGGGGTATTTATATTATCATAAAGTTACAGAGTCAACACTACGGTTTAACCGCTTCCCTAATGCTTATTTTCTATGGTTTGGCCTTGGTCAACGCCTCCAAATATACCTTGGGCAATGTAAAATACCTGGGGTATTTTGAAATCATTCTTGGACTGCTCTGTGCAGCCTTTCCGGGGTATGGACTTTGGTTTTGGGTAGCCGGGTTTGGCATACTCCATATCATTTATGGTAGCTTGGTCTACTTTTTAGAAGAGAAAAAATAAATGGGTCTTATAGACAACATCAACAAGCTTTTTGATCACCGCATCCGTCTGGGCATCATGTCGATTCTGATGGTCAATGAATATGTTGATTTTAACGGGTTAAAGGAACTGCTGCAAGTAACCGATGGTAACTTGGCCAGCCATGCCAAAACCTTGGAAAAGGCGGAATACATCAGGGTCGAGAAATCGTTTATCGGTAAAAAACCGAATACCCGGTATACCATTACCCCCTTGGGTCGCCAGGCCTTTAAAAAACATATTGAAGCGCTTGAACATTTAATCAGACAACAAGAATAATTTTTTTATCATTTTACTTTGTTTTTCAAAGTACTTTTAAACTCTAATTATGGAAACAAAAAAACAGAAAATCGGAAATTGGTTCAGAACATCCATCTCGGCAAAAATGTTCGTAGTGGGTTTTATTTTTCTATTGCTGCTGATACCTCTCGGCTTTGTGAAGGATTTGATCCGGGAACGGGAAACCAGACAGGCTGAAGTCATACAGGAAATCAATGAAAAATGGGGCAATGAGGTGGTGCTCTACGGACCTATCATCAAAGTCCCCTATAAAACCTATATAGAGGAAAAGACCTTTGACGAAAAGACCAAATCATTCCTTAAAACCTATCAAGAAGTCTTGAACCATGCTTATTTTCTCCCTAAAACCTTAGACATTACCTCTGAGGTTACTTCCAAACAATTGGAGCGTGGTATTTATGAGTCCGTTGTATATACAGCCGATGTGGACATGAAGGGAAAATTTTCGGATTTTGACTTTTCCACCCTGGATGTGCCGGAGGAAGACATCATTTGGGACAGGGCCACCCTCCTCCTACAAACCTCGAACCTTAAAGGCATACGCAATGAAATTAACGTGCAACTGCATACCGAGGAATACACTTTAAAACCAAGATTCGACGAAGCTTTTATGAGTACCTTGGAATCCGGATTCTTAGCGGACTTATCCGGGACCACAAGCGATACCCCTTTTTCGTTTCACATAAAGATCAATGGTAGTGCAGCACTTCGTTTTATCCCCGTGGGCGCGGAAACATCAGTCAGCATGCATTCCGACTGGCACTCCCCCAGTTTCAATGGCAATTACCTGCCCAATGATGAATCCAAGAAAATCTCCGCCCAAGGATTCGAAGCCTATTGGACGGTTCTGGAAACGAACCGACAATTTGGCCAGCAGTTCTTCAACCACCTACCCAATCTGGATAAATTCGCGTTTGGCACCAGTTTGATCGTCCCCATTGACGATTATCAAAAAACGGAACGGACCAGCAAATATGGTATCATGATCATCGGACTAACGCTGTTGGTTTTCCTGTTGATCCAAATCATCAGTAAAATCGCCATCCACCCTTTCCAATATTTTATGATCGGGTTGGCCTTGGTCATGTTCTACACCTTGCTTATTTCGATTTCAGAGCATCAGAATTTCCTTATCGCCTACGTCATTGCAGGGGTTGCCGTCGTTGGGTTGATCACCGCCTATTCGAAGACCATTCTGAAAAACAGAAAATTTCCGTTGCTGATTTTAGGTTCATTGACCGCCTTATACGCCTTTATCTTTGTGATTATCCAACTCGAAAACTATGCCCTTTTGGTGGGAAGTATTGGGTTGTTCATCATCTTGGGAATCGTCATGTTCACGTCCAAGAAAATCGATTGGTCAAATACGGATCTAGGGGAATAAAAAAGAGGGGGTTAGAAAGTCTTCTGAGAAACCATCGTGAGGGTAGAAGCCTACCTTACCCCGCCAGAATGACTTGTAGGGCTGATAATCAATATCATTAAGTTAAGGTTAAGGGTTTTCGTTGTCCATTCGAGCGCAGTCGAGAACTATATAATTGATCAAATAAGGAGGTCTCGACTGCGCTCGACCAGACATTGGCGCACATGACCTTTTTGATTTAATAACATTGGGATGGCGCTAGTGCGGGCACTCAAGATAAATGTAGTCTTAAGGTTCGTAATGACGGTTAAATTTAACCGCTTAAACACCTTCTTTCCTTTTGTACAATTCCGTTTATTCCTTCCCATCCACATACTCCTGCAGATAGGAATAACGTTTCGTAAGCTTCCCATTTTTGGTCATCAAGGCACGTTTTAAAATGCCATCTTTATCCTTGTTGAAAAAAGCGGGAATCACATGTTTTACAAATGCGTCCCCAAAACCGGCACTGGCATCGCGAGGTAGTTCGGCAGGCAAGTTATCGACGGCCATAACGGCAATGGCATTGTCGTTCCTATAATCCGTTTCAGATTCGGTTTGTGAATCATACCCATAGATAGGTTCCTCAATGGTAGAAGCTCGTAACGTGCAGGCTACAGGGCCATCGATATCACAGCTGATATCGGCCACCGTGTTAATCTTGAATTCGGGATGTTTGGCATCTTCCCTGGTAAATAAGTACGGGGCACCCGCTCCATAAAAATGTCCGGCAATAAACAAGTCGGCCACTTGGGCAAACCGAAAGAAATTGGATGCATATTCGTGGGGATTTGTAAAGAAATCAGCTTTATTGCCCCGAACGCCGTCGATACGCTTATTATAATCCGAAGCATCTATCTGGCAATAGACCGGTTCATTGAATTCCCCTTCCAAAAACTCATGTACATTGACTTTACGCACCCCCATACCATCGAGCATTTCGCGGGCACCATTACCAACCCTGCCCCTACCTGTCAATACTATCTTGATGTTGGGCAATGTAATCTTATTAAGCTCACGTATTAGACCTTGTTGGTCGGCAACTGTTTCTGCCTTTGGTATTTTGTACAACTTATTTTTTAGGCCGAAGGCCCGAAATCCATTATAAGCACCAACAATCCCTGCATATCGGCCAAAAGCGACCAAGCGTATTCCTTTTTCATTGGTTATGACCTCATGGTCATACATTTCGATGTTCTTCTTTAAAATGGCCTGTAACAGTTTTCGGTTATAGGGTTGTTTTTTTATCGTATGCGAAAAGAAAAAGTATTTTTTGTTTGGAATCAGGGCCTTGACCGGCACCTCCTTTACCCCAAGAAGTACATCGCATTCCTCCATTTTAGAGGCCACTTCGACACCGACATCCTTGTACTCCCCATCGGTAAAAACGCGAATGGGGGAAGGTTCTACCCGTATTTTAGCATTCTTGTACCTCGAAAGGACTTTTTGACAGGCTTCTGGGGAGAGGACCACACGCCTATCGGGCGGGTTTTTACGTTCTCGTATGATTCCGAATCGCATAGTTTGTATTTGGTATAAATTTTGTTCTAATTTAAGCGGAATTGCAACGGTGTACAAACTTTTTCCTCCTTTGGTGGATTAATGTTACCTTTGCTGCCCGCGTTAGGGATTGAGGTTTTGTGAAGCTCCTTTTACCGTCATATCGAGCGCAATCGAGATAAAGGGAAAAGAGCGACTACCGAAAGCCCGACCTGAATACCTGCAAGGTTTTGAAATCCTTGTAGGTATTGAAGGTAACGCCCAGAAAATCTCGATTCACCATTTGAAAACGAGGTACTCGAAGCAGTTTAAGTTCCTTGAAAAGGGAACCGAATAGTTCCTTGAAGAGGGAACAGAAATAAGTTCCTTTAAAAGGGAACCGAATAGTTCCTTGAAGAGGGAACAGAAATAAGTTCTTTGAAAAAAAAGATGAGAAAATCCAATCCTGACGTTATTTCAGGAATGCATTTGATCCTGACGTTCGCCTAAAAGGCTCAGTCAGGATTCAATTCGATAACGGCCCGCAAAGCGAGCCTATCTCATTGAAGGGGCCGACTGGTTTTGACAGCGAGACCAATGGCAATGTAAGCATGTCGAGCGCTGGGGTACAGCTCGTTAATATCATACTTCACACTTTTAATTGGCGATAATAACTACGCTCTTGCCGCTTAATCCGAATCACAGTAGGATTTAGCCTCGTTCCGACTAGGTCGGAAAGCGAGATGTTCCTGAATAGCCCCTGTCGACGGCGATTCAATCAGGAGCACCATAAATGTCGATATAAGGGTAGTATTCGCTTTGGTACTGCCACCAAAACCTAAAGAAGCTAAGTGTGTATTAGGCTGTTTCCGGTCAGGTACATATCG
>NZ_JBATHS010000383.1:0-8168 GCF_049667165.1 Maribacter sp. | reverse complement strand
GCTGGTCGCCTAGCAACTCCGGCAATGAAGATGAGACCTATCTAAACTATTCAATGGAAATGGCCTTGAGCAATTCAGTGAATACGGTGGCGGTAAAGGTTTTGGAAAAAACAGGAATCGAAAACGTGATCGCCCAAGCAAAACGTATGGGCATTATTTCAAAACTACCCAAACAACCTTCCTTGGCTTTGGGTACCGGGGAGATTTATGTAAATGAACTGGCTGGGGCCTATGCCAGTTTTGTAAATAATGGAAAGGCGGTGCTTCCTTATCTCATAGAAACCATCACAGATCAGAAAGACTCCGTTTTGGCCCAATTTGAACCGAAAATGATGAAAAAAAGTGCTTTTACAAAAAAAACCGGTCAAATAATGCTAGAAATGATGAGATCTACTATCGATCAAGGTACGGCATCCCGCATACGCAGCACCTATAACCTAAAAAATGATCTAGCTGGTAAAACGGGAACCACCCAAAACAATAAAGATGCCTGGTTCGTTGCCCTAACGCCAAATCTGGTACATGTGAGTTGGGTAGGCCTCGATAATCACGAAATTGGCTTCAATAGCACGCGTCTAGGTCAAGGTGCCAACGCAGCCCTGCCCTTATTTGCCCTATGGTACCAAAAACTGAATAGGGATCCTCAATTCAAAGCCATGACTAACGACCGATTTCCGGAATCCGATCCAACTGTTTTGGGGCTGATGGACTGTGATCCCATAAAACGTGATGGATTTTTTAAGCGTTTGTTCAAAAATCCGAATAAAAAACAGGCAAAAAAATTCCGTACGCATTAAATACCATAGATAGGGTTCCCCCTTTAAAATGATATACGACATATCGTGTAGCACCCCATGGGTAAGTCGTTTTCAATTTAGTCCATACCGGCTGAAATGGGCAGTATTTGTCATAATACCATGGAAATGGCAAAACAATGGATGTTTTTTTTAAATTCCTTGATTGGTCCTTCGTGCACCTCAAAAAAAGGGAGCCCATTCGTAAGGGATTTGGGCATCATTTTCGCAATAAAATCCTAAATTTGGTAGTCGCTAAATTAACCACCAATGTTGAAATGCCTAAGTGTTCTAGCACTTATTTTAACCACCACGATTTCTTTCGCCCAAAATCTATCCAAAAGTTTTACCGTTAAGCTTATTTCAAATGCCGAAAACATTATACCTGATGGTGTTCTTGACGAGCCAATATGGGAATCCGCTGAAAGGGCATATGGATTTTGGGAATATTTTCCCATGGATTCCATTCAGGCAAGGCAGCAATCGGAAATAAAAATGCTATATGATAATGAATATCTCTACATTGGAATTACGGTTTTTGCCGCTGGGAGGGATTATAGGGTACAAACCCTGAAACGTGATTTCAGGGCTGGTGACAGCGATAATATCACCTTATTGTTCGATACCTTCAATGATAGTGCCAACGCTTTTTTATTTGGCATAAATCCCTTTGGGGTCCAACGGGAAGGTTTGGTATCGGGTGGCGGCAATGATGAACGGGGTTTTACAATTTCTTGGGATACTAAATGGAAAGGGGATTCCAAAATATATGATGATCATTATACTTCAGAATTGGTCATTCCCCTTACCGCCTTCAAGTTTAGGGAAGGGGAGACGAAATGGCGATTCAATTGCTATCGTTTCGACACCCAATCGAATGAAACCAGTACGTGGATGAAAATACCACAAAACCAAAAGGTCTTTGGACTCACTTTTATGGGTGATATGGTTTTTGAAAAACCATTAGGTCGATCTAGAACCCCCATGGCCATCATCCCCTTTCTAAATGCAATTGCCCAAAATGATTTTGAAAATGACGAAAAGCTCAACAATATTAAGGTGGGGGGTGATGCCAAATTCGCTATCGGCAACAGTATGAATTTGGACCTGACCCTAAATCCTGATTTTTCACAGGTCGAAGTGGATGATCAAGTGACCAACCTAACGCGTTTTGAAGTCTCACTTCCGGAGAAAAGACAGTTTTTTATAGATAATAGCGACCTTTTTGGGAGCTTTGGGAATATGCATGATGCCAATCCATTTTTTTCAAGAAGAATCGGAATTGCCGTCGATACGGCCGATAACTCCATAGAAAATAAAATAATAGGCGGGATCCGATTAAGTGGTAAGTTGAACAACCGATTGCGTTTAGGGATTTTGGACATTCAGACCGAAGCGGATGAATCGAATAAGATCGCTTCCAATAACAATATGATGTTGGCCGTTCAGCAACGGGTTTTTGAACGGTCCAATATAGGCATGTTCTTCATTAACAGGCAGGCCATTGGGGATTATGACTTTTTGGAACCCGAAGACAATTATAACAGGGTGCTTGGTGTCGATTATGATTTGATTTCAAAGGACAATCGATGGAATGGCAAATTCTTTGTCCACAAATCCTTTGCGCATGGTAGCGGTAATCATGATGCCTCTGCAGGTGCTACCCTCGATTTTAATTCAAGATATTTTACGACATTTTCCAAGTTCATTTATATAGGTGAAGATTTTAGATCCGATTTGGGCTATATCCGCAGGACCGATATCTTTAAGGGTATTCTTGGTTTTGAAAGGGTTTTCTGGCCAAAAAAAGGAATCATAAATACCCACAGTTTTAGATTCTTTCCCATTTTCACATGGAGTCCGAGTATGGACTTAAAAAATACGGATTATACCTTCAGGAGTTCATGGGAAGCCAGATTTCTCGATTTTTCAAGCGTGAGTATCGGTATGGAAAATAATTACACCTTTCTAATTGATGAGTTTGAGCCCACTGGAACGGATGATGCCATTGCCTTACCTGAGAATGTAGGGTATCATTATAACAACCTTCAATTTGAATATGCCTCAGATCGAAGAAAAATATTTTCCTATCGCTTCGAATCTTCGTTAGGTCGGTTTTTTAATGGCCAGCGATATTCAGTACAAGGTATTATGACCTATCGTTTTCAACCCAAGGTATATATTTCGTTACTTTTTGATTACAATAAAATAGAATTTCCCAAACCTTATACGAGTGCCGATTTGTGGCTTATCAGTCCTAAAATCGAAGTTACTTTCAATAAATCGCTCTTTTGGTCGACCTTGGTACAATACAGTACACAACAGGATAATTTTGGTCTAAACTCTAGACTGCAATGGCGATTCGCACCTTTGTCCGATCTGTACTTGGTATATAACGATAATTATTTTGTGAATACTTTTGCTCCCAGAATGCGGTCTATAAACCTCAAATTTACGTATTGGCTAAATATTTAGAATGAACCACAGTATTTTATGTTCCGATCTGGATGGAACTTTGTTATCCACCAAAAGTGATGTTTCCGCTTTTACGGTCGCCGAAATCAACCGAATAAAACCATCGACCAAAATTATTTTGGTATCGGCACGAATGCCCAATGCGATGCGCTATATTCAAAAAGACCTTGGCATTGAACATGATCCGATCATCTGCTACAATGGGGCTTTGATCCTTGATGGAAACAGAATAATACATTCTTCCGTTCTCGAGATTGACATCATAAAACCAGTATATCAGCTCGCCAAAGCCCTTGATATAGAATTAGGATTGTATTATTCGGATGAATGGTATGTAGAAAAAACTTCCGAACGGGTTAGCAAAGAGATTGCATATACCAAGGTGGAGCCGATGTATCAAAAAACAGTAGAAACCCTAAAGGCTTGGGAAAAGCGAAAAATAGGGGCTCATAAGATCATGCTCATGGGCACCTATGAGACAATAGAAACGTTACTACCCCAGCTGATGACCGAATACCATTCGGTCATGAACATTTATCGGTCAAACGATACGCTGATCGAAGTGAGTCCCAAAGTGGTTTCAAAACTCTCTGCCATAGAATTATTGATCGAAAATTCGCATACACTGAAAGATGTGATCGCCTTTGGTGACAATTACAATGATGCCGAAATGTTGCAAATGGCAGGTTGTGGGGTTGCCGTTGGCAATGCCCGTGACGAAGTGAAAGCCTTGGCCGATTATACGACCTATGTGAATACCCAGGACGGCGTAGCCCATTTTTTAAAACTACATTTTAAGATTTGACTATATTTGAACCACGTGTAGCAAAAAAATCCTTATGCAAGAACTCCCTTTGACCGAAGACACCATTATTTTCGGGTTGTTAAGCCTTTGTCTGGGCTTTGTTTTCTATACCTCATCGCTCAAAAAAGGATTCTGGAAAAAGTTCTATACCATCATCCCAACCCTTTTGATGTGTTACATGCTTCCAGCGATCCTGACCAGTGTAGGACTTATTTCTGAGGAGCATTCGAACTTGTATTTTATTGCAAGCCGGTATCTCTTACCTGCAGCCCTTGTCTTAATGACATTGAGTATTGACCTAAAAGCCATCATCAACCTTGGATCAAAAGCGCTTATCATGTTTTTAACAGGTACTGTGGGGATTATCATAGGCGGCCCAATAGCCATTCTTATCGTTTCCATTTTTTCGCCAGAAACTGTTGGCGGAGTGGGTTTTGATGCGGTATGGCGTGGTTTGACAACCATTGCGGGCAGTTGGATCGGTGGGGGGGCGAACCAAGCCGCCATGTTAGAGGTTTTTCAATTCAATCCAAAGAAATTCGGTGATATGGTACTCATTGATATTGTTGTGGCCAATCTCTGGATGGCCATCATATTATTGGGTATAGGAAAATCAGAACGTATCGATAAATGGTTAAAAGCCGATACCTCCTCGATTGAAACCTTAAAGGCGAAGGTTACTGCACATACCGAAAAGATAACCAGGGTAACTACCTTGCATGATTATATTATGATGCTGTGTCTGGCATTTTTCGCCGTCGGCATGTCCCACTTTTTGGCCGAACATTTTGCAACCTTTTTGGAAAACACCTTTGAGGTCATTCGAAACAAGGAAAAAGCACTATCATCCTTGGGGTCCGAATTCTTATGGATGGTCGTTTTTGCCACCACAGCCGGTATCTTGCTATCCTTCACAAAAGCAAAAAATTACGAAGGGGCCGGCGCCAGTAAAATCGGAGGTTTGTTCATCTATATCCTTGTGGCTACCATAGGCATGAAAATGGATTTGGGCAGATTTTTGGAAAATCCCGGTCTCATTGCCGTTGGCATCATTTGGATTTCGATTCATGCAGGCTTGCTCATTTTGGTTGCCAAACTGATCAAGGCCCCTTTTTTCTTTCTCGCTGTTGGTAGTCAAGCCAATATTGGTGGGGCAGCCTCGGCCCCGATCGTTGCGGCCGAATTTCATCCGTCACTGACATCGGTAGGCATACTTTTAGCGGTTTTGGGGTATGTGGTCGGTACTGCTGGCGCCTATATTTGTGGGCTTCTTATGGAAATAGCGGCCCATGTATAGCACATTTACAATGTGCCATGCCCAAAATGTATCGTTTCGAACCATTTGTACTTAAAATGCAATCTTCAAACTCAAATATTTTAGTGATATTTGCGCCTCAAATAAAGCACATTAATTAGGCCCACTTAGTCGCCGATGAAATACCATTCAAATGAAACATTTACTCTTTTTTGGTTGTATTACCCTTTTATTGGTTTCTTGTAAGGAAGACACCACAAATACCATGTTCGTTACCGGAAACGTGAAAGGTCTTAAGAAAGGTACGCTATACCTACAACATGTGCCCGATTCCACATTGGTTACCATCGATTCCCTTGAAGTGGAAGGGGATGGAGGTTTTTCATTCAAAACAAAATTGGAGAGTCCTGAAATATTCTATCTATACCTGAACAAAAAAGATAATAATGAGATTAATGATCGGATCGCCTTTTTTGGCGAACCAGGCAACATAACCATCAACACGAATTGGAATACTTTTGACTTAAATGCCACGATTGAGGGTTCGGCCACCCAAAAAAAATTGGAAGAATACCGTAAAACCATGTCAAGGTTCAATAAACGCAGTCTTGAAATCATGCAAGAATCTGCCAACGCTGAAGGTCCATTGGATTCAAACCAACTTGATTCCCTAAAAAATCTGTCGGACAAGAATATTCAAAGGGGCTACGCCTACGCCCTTAACTTTGCCCTGAACAATAAAGATTCGTATATAGCTCCCTATATTGCCCTGACAGAGGTTTCGGATGCCAATATCAAATATTTAGACTCCATCAATAATTCATTGACACCAGAGGTAGCCGCATCAAAATACGGCAAGGCATTAAAGACCTTTTTGGAACTTAGGAAAAAGAATGAATAAAAAAAACATCCCGCCAAGGCGGGATGTTTTTTTATCTCTTAAGCTATAGGGTCTTATCCCAATTTATTGAGTTTATCGACCAAAGTAAGCGCTTTTTTTTCCAGTTCTTGCCGCACCCCATTTAAATGCGCCTTTCTGTTATCAACCTTCCTCATATTCACTTTGGCAATCAAGTCATCGAAGGTCTCGATGGCATCATCAATGATCTTTACACCTTCCTTAGAGTCTTGATTATTATTGGCAGCCTCTACAATGTATACTGCTTCAATGATATCGCCCAGAACAAAATTTATATCCTTTTTTAAATCCCTTATACTTGCCATTGTCTATTTATTTTTTGCAAAAATACTATTTTTAACCTCTACTCCTTGAGGTAATCACACTTATTTTGATTAGACCGTAACTTCCAACAATTTAGTATTTTCGGTATTTATAGTGATATATTCCGCATTGGCGGGCACTAAAACGGTTTCCCCTTTTTGAATGTCGATAGATCCTAGATTGGTAATTAGGTCTGCTGAACCATCAACACACATGAAAATAGTGAATAAAGGCCTTTTTTTAACCTCCAAATTCAGGTTTTGGCCAAGGTTTAAGAAATTGGTTTTGAAATAAGGACTCTCGACCATTGTATTTACGGCATCCAATTGTTTACTATAGGCTACCTTAAAATCATCTTTTTTCGTATAATCCATGGCATCCAACGCCAATTCTGTGTGCAACTCCCTTAGATTTCCGTTTTTATCCTTTCTATTAAAATCAAATACACGATACGTGATGTCCGAGGTCTGTTGAATTTCCGCCAAAAGCACCCCTGCCCCTATTGCGTGGATCTTTCCCGTATTTATAAAAAAGGTATCCCCTCCCTTTACCTGCTCATAATTCAATAAACTCAACAGCGTATCATTTTCCAAACTTTTTGCATACTCCTTCTTGGTCACGTCGGTATTGAACCCAACAATGAGATTGGCCCCGGGATCGGCATCCATAACATACCACATTTCGGTCTTCCCCAAAGAATTATGACGCTTTTTGGCCAATGCATCGTTGGGATGTAATTGTATGGATAGGTCCTGTTTCGCATCAATAAACTTGATTAAGATAGGAAATTCCTTGCCAAACCGGTCAACGACATCCTTACCCAATAACGCCTCAGGTGCCTGATCGATGATTTCCTGAAGTGATGTTCCTGCTAAGGGGCCGTTAGCGATGACTGAAATATCCCCTTTTACGCCAGAAAGCTCCCAGCTTTCACCCGTTATATCGCTCTCGATGGGTTTCCCTAATACCTCTTTTAACTTAGTACCTCCCCAGATACGTTCTTTTAATATAGGTCGGAATTTAAAGGGATATAGATTCATTTGATATGATTTAAGTAGAATGGTAATCTATGATCACTCACCGGTATAGGTTACAAAATTTCTTGGTGTTTCATAAAGGACGACCTCTAGGTCCATGGAAGCATCTATGTCGGGTCTAAGTTTGTTCCAGATGACCACGGCAATATTCTCGGCTGTCGGATTCAGATGTTTGAATTCAGGGACCTCGACATTGAGATTCTTATGGTCAAGGGCATCTTCGATCTTAGCCTTGATAAGGGCCTTCAACACCTTCATATCCATCACAAAACCTGTATCCTTGTCAATCTCACCATAAACACTCACCACTAAATCATAATTATGTCCATGAAAATTTGGGTTATTGCATTTGCCAAAAACCTCCGTATTCGTTGCATCGTCCCATTCAGGCCTATACAATCGGTGCGCCGCGTTAAAATGGGCTTTTCTACTTACCTTTACTTTCATTTTTCACATTATGCATTAAATGGTCATAGAATTTTTCGAAAATAATCTTGAACCATACGGTATACTGTTGCGGATTTTCAGCAATATCAATTTGAACGTCCTCTGGTTTCATCCACTTAAAATCGGCTACCTC
>NZ_JBATHS010000382.1:0-39110 GCF_049667165.1 Maribacter sp. | reverse complement strand
TAAAGGTAATAGGGATACTGAAAGGAACCCTTACTGCCCTACCTCTTTGCTTACCTGGCGTCATTTTAGGTAACTTACTGATGATCCTGGCTGCTTCTGCTTCCAGGTTCTTGTCCGGCCCACGCATTCTAACGCTACCAATACTTCCATCTTTTTGAATAACGAACATTACGTTTACTCTTCCTTGAACACCCATTTCCTGGGCGATTTCAGGGTATCGGAAATTTTTGCTGATATGCTTTTGCATTTGAGACTGGAAACAATCACGCATGGCTTTTGCACCTTTCCCTTTTTCGCCTTCACAGCCCGGAAAAATAGGCACATCCTCGATCACTGCAAAAGGAACATCAATATCTTCCTCAACTTCTTCCACTTCTACATCTTCCACTTCAATAACCTCTTCTTCCTGACTGGTTTCAGTAGATTCGATTACCGTTTCCTCAACCTCAACCTCATCCTCTACGATCTCGATGATCTCGGGTGCTGCAGGTGGCGGTGGTGGTGGTGGTGTTTTGATTTGTTCGGTCATTGGAACTTCCTCATCCAACATATCCTCAACATTCATGGAAATATCATATTCATTGGTTTTCTCATACGTCTTCCATTCCAAACCTCTCCAAACCAAAAACATGACAACAGCAAGGCCTATTACAAAATAGGTACCGCTATTCCTTCTTAAATCTGCTTTTGGGTTCTTTTTTAATTCCATCTTTACTTTTTTTAATGTTCGCTAATTTAACTAAATAATTGACATAATAACAAGGAATACATTATTTTAACCCTCTTTGTTTATAAAATACCCTGAAAACAACGATAAAACCCAGTGCTACGCCCGTTGTATTGGCCAATGCGTCAAAAAAATCACCGGACCTATTCAGGGTCATCGTCCCCTGAATTACTTCAATAATTATACCAAATAATATCAAGAAAAAAGCCAATATACTTATTTTTCTTAAAAGCACATGGCCTTGACCTTTCAATTGCAGAATATACAATGACCCCAAAACCAAACCTACAAAATAGAACGTAAAATGGACAAGTTTATCCGCATTAGGGATGTTAATCGAAGAAAGTTCATCTTGATCGAAAGAATATAAGCTGGAAAATGTAACAAACATCATCCAGCTTACAAATAGAATCGCAAAAAAGTGCTTTTTATGCACCTATTAATGTTTTATAATCTGCAGCGTTCAGCAAACTATCGATTTCACTGGTATCACTTATTTTTATCTTTACCATCCAACCGTGGCCATAAGGATCCGTGTTCACTTTTTCCGGTTCATCTTCCAAACCTTCATTAAATTCAATGATTTCCCCACTTAAAGGCAAAAACAAATCGGAAACGGTCTTAACGGCTTCCACTGAACCGAAAACCTCGTCCTTTCCCAAGGTCTCATCAACGGTCTCAACCTCTACATAAACGATATCACCTAATTCGCCTTGGGCAAAGTCAGTGATGCCTACGGTGGCAACATCGCCATCTATTCGCACCCATTCATGGTCTTTTGTATAATGTATATCTGAAGGTATGTTCATCTTGAACTTTTTAGAATTAGTGAGGCAAATGTAACTGATTTGATATCGAAATTCAAGAAAATAAAGTCCAAGTTCAAACCTTAAAAGGTACGAGGTACGAAGTAAGAGGTTAGAAGCTGGAAGTAAATGGTTGATGGTTGATGGTTGATGGTTGACGGAGCAAAGAAAAAGGAAAGTAAAGGGAAGAAGTACGAAGTAAAAGGTACGAAGCTAAAAGTAAGAGGCACAAAGTACAATACAAAGCAATTCCCCTTTTGAAGGTTTATACCGAGCTCGTCTAAACAAGACTAGGGGTATGGTAATGATGGATGCGGTAGCGAAACATAGGTGGGACGAAGTACGAGGTGTTAAGCGCGTAGTGTTTGCCCTATAAGAATCCAGGGTTCTCTACTTAATTACCGAAGTTATACTTTAAGGTAAACCCTGTGTTGATCGTGGTTTGAGGGAACGCCGTTGAGACAGCGAATTTTGAGAATGAATGATCGTAGAAGAACAATGCGTTCAGGTTTTTGCTCAAGGCATAGTCTGCCGTAAACTTAAGGGAAAATAAATTTTGCCCCGAAGTGATTTGATTATTGTCGATATCCAGATTTCGGATGATCGTGATATTATCTCGTAGGGTAACATCGGTCTTAAGATTAAGGTCCCCTTTTAACCGGGTCTTATTGCCCCCAATGTTCGTTACGAATTTTACGTCTTTAATACGATAGCCCAAGCCAACGGTATATTCCTTCCCATTGATCTCGGTCATCAAATTATTGTCAAAGCTTAAAGACAATGCCCTATCGGTACGAATTTCGGCCAAGATACTTACGGAGTTTTTCATCTCAAAATCGACACGCATCAAGGGATTGAACTGATCGGTCAATACCAAATTGTTCAGAATCAAATCGGGTAACCTATCCCCATTCTCAACATCGAACTGGGTATTCTGTTTCTCCAAATTGGTTTGGAAGGAATTGATACTATAGGAAGCCCTATAGCCATGGCTTAATGAAAAACGCTTGAATTTCTTCTTGAACCATTTGTTACGCATAAGTCCCGTATACTTGATATTCCAATTGGGAATGGGAATCTGCCTGAATGCGTCTAAGTTCACCCGATTTACATCCTGCCCCGTATAGGCGGCAAAGAATGCCGGAAGAAGCACATCCTGTTGCGTTTTACCGTAACGTTCGGGAAATCCATCATCGTCAAGTGTTCCAGGTAATTCACCGCGATCGGATACCAGTCTGTTCGCAATGGTGATCCTGTTTTGTTTAAAGGTCTCAAAGAGTTCCGAAGTGAATTCATCGCTTTTGGTAAAGGCCGTTCCGATCATTACCGTAGAAATGCTGAAATTACCATACTCATTGCCCAATTGGTTGATATACTCGAACTGCCCATTACCGAGGTCGTTGATCTCGAAATTTTCTTGATAGCTACTGGAATATTGCCTGTCTGCAGAAAGGTCAATGGTCAAATCCCGCATCGGTTGTGCCGTAGCAGTAATATTCAACTGTTTGTTCGTCCTTTTGATGAATTGTTCATTAAAATCTGCAAAGTTGGTCAACCAGCCATTCCTGGCGGCTTCGTATCGCACATCAGCCTGACTGCCAAAAACAAAACCAATGGTGGGTCTGGCGGTACCTATGAATCCTATGGATTGCGTATATCCTGGGAGTACCGTACCATTACTTTCATTATAATTCACATTGAGCCTCTTTACCATCGTCACGATATCAATGGCCGTATTGAACAAGGCACCTGTTTTCTGTTCCGGGGCCTTGGTTTCAGTGACCGTATTTCCGGCCTTGTCCCTTCGAACCGGCACCTGTCTTGCCGTACCCTTACCATCGCGCTTTTTAAGTCCGATCAAATCGTAGAATTTTTGCATACTCAATGACGCGGTCAAATTATGCGTACTGGCATTCTGAACGGTATTGATATCATCCCCGGCCACTATGCGTAGCGCATCGCCCCCACGTTGCCAGTCAAAATTACTGGTATAGGAATATTGGGCATTTATAAAGTCGAGTGCGGGAATTTTGTTGAATGGCAATTCATAGTTCAATTGCATTTGCTGTGAATGCCGATTGGGTTCGCCCAAATCCCAAAAGCCATCCCATAATCCCAAGGCATCGTTGATATCAGAATCGGGATTCCCATCTTCCTTAAAATAATTGCGAACGATATTGTTATTGCTAGCCGTCAAGTTAAGACTTAGGGATTTGCTCAGGCTATAGTTAATGGCATACTGCCAATTGAACATATAATTACGTTGCTGAAGAAACGGCAGATCCAAAGACTCTACCCCTGGTTCGAATACCTCCCTGAACCGTTGTTGGTTGAATTGCCTATTGATATTGGAATTGACCGAAACACTGGTCGGCAACAAATTAAAGTTCAAGTCTTTCAACCATTGCCAATATTCCCCTGTAAACAGGGAATCTTTTTTGGCAAAAGGTGCGACTTCAATAGGTTTGAAATTGTGCGCATAGACAAAGCCCGTATTTACGTTCTGATCTCGAAGGGTTGCAATCTCAAAATCCCGATGATCGGTCTCGTTATAGGAATAATTAAAGGTGAAGTTCTCAATATCGTAGAAATTGGCTTCGGCATCTTCCCCTCTGTCCTTGCGAACGCCGATTAAATTTATACTGGTGCGTTTGGTATAATCCTCGGCCTGCTCCAAAATCTGATCGGCTTCGTCTTGTGTATCAGCGGCGGCGATTCGGTCTTCCAATCTTAAATCATCATAGACAGGATCAAATTCGGGCGTTATCATTTGCTCCGATATACCGTAGTTCACAGGTACTTGTATACCCCATTTTTTAGGCAATAATTGCCCCACATTCACATTGGTCACCAAATCATAGGAAATGGCATCCTCCCTGGCACGTTCATTGGGCATTTGGTCAATGGCCCCAAAACCGGACGTGCTTTTACTTCCTGTGGCCGAGATGTTTGCAAAATCGGCAATATTGGCATCTATGGAAGCGATTGCGGCCCAACCGCCATTATTATCCAATCCTGCCAAACGAAGCTCATTGAACCAGACCTCACCCTGTGCCGGTAGGTCATCGATGTTCTTGATACCGACCATCATGCTACGAACGCTCCCTAAAGAAGGATTACCGCGAATACCAATCCTCAGTCTTCCCAAGGTCCTAGGCGCAAATTCAGCAATGGGAACCACTTCCCCATTATCGACTTCAAAAAATTGTAATTCGTTCAAAGGAGTATTGGTCCTGTTGGCAATCCGTAGCGATTTCACCTTATTCAAATCGCTTAAAAGCAATTCCATTTCATTGACATCGGGCCAAATCTCCGTATCTGATACCGAACCATGGGGAGTAAACTGCAAGGGCAATTCCACCTGATAGTAGTTCTGCGACAAATCGGTCCCTAATCGTAAGAACCCTACCAACGGCGTATCATCATCCGAATAATCACTATTATTGATCTTTTCGGCATGCATAAACATCTTCAATTTCTTATACTGTCGAATATCGATATTCAAACTTTTAAAAACCCCACGCGAATCCTGTGATTGTAAATTATCGACCTTAAAGGACAAGGATTGCTCATTTTGACGGATAATCGTATTGTTATTGTTCAGCTGTTCCCGAACCACACCTGGGGGCAGTACATAAGGAATGGGGGAACGGGTGCTATTCTCCTCAATATTAACCGTATTCACATCAACCAGGGTCCCATCATCCGAAGGATCATTGTCGATCAATTCGTCCTCCAAGGTCTTGGTATAGGTTCGCCAATCCCCACGCACCAAATCCAAGGTAGCAAAACGGAGTACAACATCGCTGCTAAACCCGGTAAGGTACATACGCATAAAACTAATGGACCTAAAGTCGTTGATACCTCCAACAGCATCTGTAAAATCGCTTAACGGAATCTTATATTGGATCCATCTGCGATTCAATTGGGTGCCATTTGGCAAATCGGGGGTGACCCCCTCTTTAATATCGGTCACATATTTATCATTGATGCCGGTATTCTGCTTTATAGGAATTCTATATTCATAATAGCTATTAACCGTGTTCATGGTCAAATCGCGGTCAATATCCTCAACATCGGGTAACGTGGTCGACCCACGGTTCGTATTGGTCACCTGTACCGGGGAGTTGCCATCCGGATTGTTGAAATCAATATAACGTTCCAAGATACTCCCTTCGCGATTGAGATAGTATTCATAATTATCCAAGGCAGGATCTTCTCCCGGACCATAAATCGCAGCTTCGGCCGCATCATCCAAACCATCGAATCCGACATCCTGCAACACCCGATTATTTTCATTGGCATCGAAGGCGTATACCAATGCCTGGGTCGCTGGTACAATCCCCCAAGAAGGTTCATGGATCAAAGCATCCGCATCTATTGGCAACCCATTCTCATATTGTTTTCTACCATCTTTCAAAATATCCTCTGAAATATTACCAAGGTTAAACACCAATTCGCCAGGACCGGTGGCTATTCCATCGACATAGGGATCCAGAACCCAGAATTGCACAAATTCAACATTTGACTGCTCAAAATCGGTACTGCTCAACGATCGCATGATACCCGCCCATTTATCCTGGGCAGCCTCCGTTGCAAATTCCGTATTCGTATTATAGGGTCCTTTTCTATTCGGATAATATGCCAAATCCAAGGTGCCTTGTACCGTAGTCTGTCCTTGGGCAATATCTACCTGCGGAAAGACCTCATCGATAAATACCCTTCTGGTGGCATTGGCAGAAATGTCGTTATCGCTAATGCCCGATGGCCTTTGATTCGTGTAAAAAATAGGATCGATCGTATACCATGCCATTTTAGCCCTACCATGACCGTTGGTCAAGTTCGCTGGGTCTTCCGGGGAATTGCCCGCAAGCACACCACCAGGCGCAAACTCCAATGGGGTACTGGCCAGTGACCAGCCTAGTGAAGAGCGAATATCTATTAAGGCCTGGGCGCCTTCAAAATCATCCAAGTAGGTCGTAGTCTCCCCTTGAAAATCGGCATTTTTGGGGGAGTTTGGTTTCAGCCAGGCCACCTCGCCTCGTACCGACAGATTAGAGGGTACATCGGTATCAATATTCGGAAGCATATTGACCATTCGTGTCAAGAATGGCACTTCCGTTGAAAAATTACCATTTAAGCCGAAGATCGTATTGTTCACCGGCTCAACGCCAAAATTCGATTTTTGTGTCAAGGGCCGTTCATTAAGATTCAACAGCGTGGCCCCCAGAATAAAGTTCTTGTTCACCTGATGTTCCACATTTATACCCGTAAACCTTCGGGTCTGTTGGCCAAATACGGCATTGTTCTCTACCGAAATATTGATAGGCGTATTGGAGGCCTCAAGACTGGGATCCAAAATCTGCACCGTTCCGGCCTGATAATTCACGGTATAATCAATCCCTTCCTGTAGGGTTCTGCCACCTGCGGTAACCCGCACTGAACCACGTGGTACGTTAAAGGCCCCGATAGGGATACCATTGGTCCCTTCCGATTTGTACTTCCCTTTCAATAAAAATTTATTCTTGACCGGATCTTGCAATGCTGCTGCCTTGGTCTGGGTATACATATCCCTAAAGACATATTTCTGTTGGTTTGCATTGTATCCTTGGTCATTGATAACGTCATAGGTACCACCCCCCAACAATTCGAACATATATTGCCCAAAAGGCTCGACCTTGGTAAATATGATCCTTCCCCCTTGGGTGTCAACGGTAAGTCCTGGAATAAAATCGAAGAAGCCGTCACCACCGGATTGTACATCATTGTACGCATTCAACCTGTCCAGATTAAAAACATCCAAAAGAATGCGTTCTTGTAAAGGTTTGGGCGAATCTGGCCAACCCGAGCCTGGACCTTCGGCTACAGGGGTTATATAGTTTCTAGGTGTTGGATCGGAATATAGTATATTCAATTTAAAATCATCCTGACTCAATCTATAGGCCCCAGTGGCATATATATTCTTCATCATCAAGTCCCAAATCGGATCCGTGATATTGGTGATATTACTCTTCAGCAACTTAAGCACCAAGGTATTGTTATTCAGAACCGGATTCACGCCATTGACACCGCCTGAAACCGTGGTAGCATCCAGTCCTCCATTGGCAAATTCACCTACTTGGTATACATCACCATTATAGGTATACTGATACGCAACAGCCAAGACCTCATCATTGCTCAATCGTTGGTTCAAGGAGATGTATCCTAATTGGGTATTGAATTGATAATCCCTATTCACCTCCAGTTTTCGTGCATTTTCGAGGATGGCATAATCAAAACCTTGATTCACTTGATAGCCGGGGATATTAAAGCCTGCTTCCACAGTGGCAATATCCCGTATTGAAGCGGTCAATGCGCCTGAACCAATAGCCGATGGATCAAAATCATTGGCATTATTTCTAGGCAAGCTGTTGCTAGGATTATTGAAAAACCCTGCCGGATCTCCGTTACTGATACCGATTCTCGTTTTATCTTCCCGGGATTCCCCTAAATCCTGAAGCGCCACGACATTGCGCACATTCAAGGTTTGTTGGCTTCTATTAGTCACCCAAACCTCCAATCGGGTTATCTGTACCTGACTCAGTATATAGGGGTAATTCACCAAGGCCTCATCATACGCATCCCTAAAATACTGCCCAAGGAAAAAGTGTCTATCCTCATCGTAGTCCAAGGCGGTGAGCGAAAATTCATTGATGGTACCACCACCTTGGGCAACAACGGTATTGTTTTGTGATCGTTGTTCAGAAAAAACCGCGGTAACCTTTGTCTTACCGAATTGTAATTGGGTCTTAACCCCAAACAGACTCTGAGCCCCAGTGATCAAGGAACTATTAAGGGGCATATTAACGTTACCCACTTCTATCTTCTGGAGAATATCATCCTCTGTCGGCGTATAATCGAGTTTTACGATATTCTGAAAATCAAAAGTGGCTTCTGTATCATAGTTTGCCGTAACCTGAAGTCGTTCCCCGATCTTGCCCAACATACTCAAACTGATACGTTGGTCGAAATCGAAGGATAGATTGGTACGGTTTCTGGGCGAAAGCGATGGGTTGTCATTTTTCTGCCATATCACCCCTAAATCCATGGCTACGGAACCTTGTGGAATTACTTCGATCGTGTTGCCCCCAAAAACCGATTGAAAAAAGTTGTTGTTGATATAGAAATTGGGCAATAAGTTTTTTCTCGCATCCTCACTCCCTTCTTTCTTTCCTGAATAAGCATCGTTCTTCTCCTTAAAATACTCTTTCATGTCCTCTTTGCGAACCAGTTCGAAATACTGCTCGGGCGTCAGGATAATAGGATAGCCAATATCAAAATCACCTACCTTCTCGGAATAAATATACCTATCGAGTTGGGCATCGTAAATGTATTTGGAGGTAATGCTCTGTGGATTGGCCAATTTCAATTTCCCAAGGGAAAAGCCGGTCTGTACAGAATCCTGTACTTGCCCGTCACCATTTTCATCCTCTGTTTCCTGTGCGTAAGAAAATTCTGTGCACGCTAGGAAAAAGACGAATAGGATTATAAGCTTAAATGAATATTTAAGAATTTTTTTTGCCCCTTGTTTCAAACTTATTACAAATTTTTAAGCGCCAGTTTAATAATGTTCTCTACGCTCAGTGAAGGGTCTTGGTGTACTATTCTGTCGACAACCTTCTCAGCCTGTCTACGGACGAATCCAAGAACCTCTAAAGCAGATAACGCTTCTTCTTTATTTGTATTGTTTGAATTGATGGAAACTTCGTCAATATCAGCGACCTTCAAAACCTTGTCCCTAAGGTCAAGAATAACCCTCTGGGCGGTTTTGGTGCCTATACCCTTGATTCCCTGAATGGTACCCGCATCACCATGGGCAATGGCATCCCGTATTTGGGCCGGGGACAAAGAGGAAAGCATGGTCCTGGCCGTACTTGCACCGATTCCCGAAACGGACAGCAACAACCTAAATATTTCCCTTTCTGATTTCTCGGCAAAACCGAAAAGGGTATGTGCATCTTCCCGAACTTGTAAATGGGTGAATAGGCTAATATTCTCTTGGTCCTTGATATTCGAAAACGTGTTTAATGAAATATTCACGAAATAGCCTACCCCGGCACACTCAATAATGACATTGGTAGGGTTTTTTTCGACTAATTTTCCATTAAGATGATGTATCATGGGGTATTTCGTTGTTTGTGGTTTCGGATTTCGGCTGTATTAAAAAATGAAATTGAACGGGTACGGATTGCACAACATATTCACTGCTTATTACTTACTACTCAATTTTTTTTCGTTTTCTCTTTTCCCTTTCTTGCACGTCAATAACGGCAACGGCCGCCATATTTACCATTTCATCGACATCGGCTCCCAATTGTAGTACATGAACCGGTTTTTCGAGACCCAACATGATGGGCCCTATGGAGTCCGCACCATTGAGTTCTTTCAATAATTTGTAAGTAATATTGGCCGATTCCAAATTTGGGAAAATCAAGGTATTCACCTTTTTACCCGCTAATTTTGAGAATGGGAATTGGCTTTGATGGAGCTCCATATTCAGTGCGAAATCGGTTTGAATTTCCCCGTCAACTATCAAATTAGGGTGGGTCTCATGCAAGATTTGAACGGCCTTGTTCACCTTTTTCGCATTAGGATGTGAAGAAGATCCAAAATTTGCATAGGACAGCATGGCAATAATAGGTTCAAAACCAAAGGCCTTCGCCAAGTTTGCCGTCATAACCGCTATTTCTGCCAGCACTTCAGCGGTTGGGTCAATATTAATCGACGTATCGGCCAAGAGCAATGGTCCCCTCGCTGTATTCATAATATTCACTGTTGCCGCACGCTTTACGCCCTTGGCCCTTCCTATTACTTCAAAAATTGGTTTTATAACCGTTGGATATGCCCGGGAATAACCTGAAATCATTCCATCTGCATCATTCTCAAAAACCATCATGGACGCATAGTAGTTACGCTCCCGCATTTTGGTCTTTGCACCATATAATGTAACCCCTTTTCTTTTGGTACCTTCCCAATATCTAGTGGCATATTGGTCTCTTTTTTCCAATGAATCGTCATCTTTTGGATCTATAATCACAACGTCAGCATGAAACTCCAATTCTTTTTTCAGTTCCCTGATAACTTCCTTATTTCCCAACAAAATGGGTATGGCAATCCCTTCTTCATATACAATTTGTGCGGCTTTCAATACATCCAAATGATTGGCTTCGGCAAAGACGATCTTTTTAGGATTCACCTTGGCCCTATTGTGCAACAACCGAACCACTTTGTTATCACTACCCGATCGTTGCAATAATTTCTCATGATATTTGGCCCAATCCTTTATAGGCTCTTTGGCCACCCCACTTTGCATTGCGGCTTTCGCAATTGCAGGAGGTATCTCAGTGATTAATCTTGGATCAAAAGGCTTGGGAATAATATAATCCTTTCCAAAGGTCAACCTAGTCTCAGAATAGGCGATATTCACTTGTTCGGGAACGGGTTGTTTTGTCAATTCTGCCAAAGCGACCACAGCCGCCATTTTCATTTCCTCATTTATTTTAGTTGCCCGTACATCGAGTGCACCCCTAAAAATAAAAGGAAAGCCCAAGACATTGTTGACTTGATTGGGGTGGTCCGATCTTCCAGTGGCCATTATAATGTCCTTTCTGGTCTTTACAGCCAAATCATATGAAATCTCTGGATTGGGGTTGGCCAACGCGAAAACGATGGGATTCTTGGCCATGACTTTTAACATGTCGGGGGTTACGATGTCCGCTATTGAAAGGCCAATGAACACATCGGCATCTTTCATGGCCTGGGATAACGTATCTATTTTTCTTTCCGTCGCAAACTCTAATTTTTCCTTTGAAAGATTCCCCCGATCTTTCCGAATAACCCCTTTACTGTCGAGCATTACGATATTTTCGGCCTTGGCCCCAAAGGCCTTGTACAGTTTGGTACAAGAGACCGCGGCCGCCCCTGCCCCGCTGATCACAATGCGGACCTCTTCCATTTTCTTTTTGGTAATCACCAAGGCGTTCAGCAAGGCTGCAGCGGAAATTATGGCTGTACCATGCTGATCATCATGCATTACGGGAATATCGAGTTCTTCCTTTAGTCGCCGTTCGATTTCAAAGGCCTCAGGCGCTTTAATATCCTCAAGGTTTATTCCCCCAAATGTTGGGGCGATGGCCTTGACCGTATCTACGAACTTATCGACATCAGTGGCGTCGATTTCAATATCGATACCGTCTATATCGGCAAAAATCTTAAACAATAGACTTTTCCCTTCCATAACAGGTTTGGAAGCCTCTGGCCCAATATTGCCCAACCCTAGAACCGCGGTACCGTTAGAAATGATGGCCACCAAATTCCCTTTGGAGGTATACTTGTATACATTATCTATATTCTTGACAATTTCCAGGCAAGGTTCTGCCACCCCTGGGGAATAGGCCAAGGCAAGATCTCGTTGGGTGGAGTAACTTTTGGAGGGTACAATTTTTATTTTCCCGGGTTGTGGCTTGGCATGATAAGCCAATGCTTCACTTTTTAGCTTTTTTTCGCTCATTATCAACTATTATTCTTCAAATTTAGGGGTATTCTTTGGAAAAAAATAAGTTACTGGCTCAATTATTGATTATGTAACAACAAAGTCGATATATATCATGTATGGTCTACCATGGTCATGGGCATTTAGAAGTATTTGTCTTACGGCCCAATAAGCCTATTTCACCCAGTATTAACCCTGCGCTTCCTCTTTTGAAACATTTAAGCGCATGGCCAATATCGCGGCAATAATAAAGAACGCTCCGGCAAAAAGAATCGCATTGATTGCACTACCCCCCAACAAATATTTGTAAATCGGGCCAAAGGTTAGGGTTTCAATTCCCATAGGGATTACAATCATCATATTCAAAATTCCCATGTAGACACCCCTTCTTTCTTGAGGAACCACTTTTGAAACCATGGTATATGGAATACCCATCATGGCCGCCCAACCAATACCAAATAGTACCATTGGTGCCAAAACCAAAAGCGGGTCGCTAATAAAAGGTATAATGAAAAGAGCCAAACCGGTACCTACAAGACTCATGGTATATATTTTCTTGCCTCCATATTTAAGTGTTAGCGGTACTAGTGCAAGAGCAACTACCATGGTAACAATATTGTAAGTCAGACTCATTTGAGCGGACTGCGATGCAGCTTCAGAAATACCATAATCCATTGTTTTCATAAACAATGGGGTGATGTATTGCCAATAGACAAAAAGAGCATACCATTGAAACAAATACACCGCGCTTATCTTCCACATAAACGATGGCATATCTCTTATAGCACTCGCTATTTCTGCAAAAGGCTTGGCAATACGCGCACCAATCGGTTGGCTCTTATCATGTTTGATTTCTTCTAATTCCTCTGCGGAAGGAGGAATTTCCGGAGTCTTTAGAACAGACCATAAAACAGTAGTTATAGAAAGGACACCTCCTACATAGAAAGAATAATACATCCAGGTAGGAACAACACCTGTGCCTTCAACGACCTCAGCACCAAATATATTTTGAAATAAAACTATAGAACCCATGGCCAATAAAATACCAGCCCCTACAAATAAACTTTGCATTTGATACCCTAGGCTCATCTGCTTTTCTGGTAATTTATCCCCGACAAATGCCCTATAAGGTTCCATGGCCATATTATTACCCACATCCAAAATCCATAAAAGGCCTACGGCAAACCAAAGTACTGGACTAGACGGAAAAACAAATAAACATAAACTTCCGATTAGCGCACCTATTAAAAAATAAGGCTTACGTCTTCCCCATTTTGGAGACCAGGTTTTATCTGACATTGCTCCGATAATAGGCTGCACGATCAGACCCGTAACTGGACCCGCGATATTTAAAATAGGAAGCATTTCTTCAGAAGCACCTAAAAATAAAAACAAAGGATTTATAGCGGTTTGCTGTAAACCAAAACTATATTGAATACCCAGAAAACCAACATTCATATTGAAAATTTGCCAAAAACTTAGCGTTGGTTTTTTAAAGAGGTCCATATTTAAAAAGTTTGATGGTAAAACTGCCAAACAAGATACTATATTAAATGCTCAAATGGGGGAAACATAATATGAAAAACGAAAGCAACCGAAACTCAAACGTTTGCGTTGTGGGCAAGTTTATTTTAAAAACCCAATATTTCGCTCCAAGCCGGAATACTTGGTCCGTTTTACGGCTGACTTTTGAAAGACCTTTCTGAAAACATCTTCCGTAATCTCTTCCCAATCCTTTTTAGACATTGCCAACAACTCTGGATGGGGATTGAACAATGGTTCCTTGTGTGGCTTGGAAAAACGGTTCCAAGGACAAACGTCCTGGCAAATGTCACATCCGAACATCCAATCGTCGAACTTCCCATTTAGCCCTGAAGGAATTTCATTTTTTAGTTCTATGGTAAAATAAGAGATGCATTTGCTCCCATCAACGACATAGGGTTCTACAATGGCCTGTGTGGGACAGGCATCGATACATGCGGTACAAGATCCACAATGGTCCGTAACCGGTGTATCATATTCCAATTCAATATCAATAATCAATTCGGCAATAAAATAAAAGGAGCCAACTTTTTGGGTCAAAAGATTGCTATGCTTACCAATCCACCCCAAACCACTTTTCGCCGCCCAAGCCTTATCAAGAACCGGCGCTGAATCTACAAAGGCACGGCCATTGACCTCCCCGATTTCTTCCGAAATAAATTCTTGAAGTCGCCGTAGTTTTGATTTGATGACATGATGGTAATCCTGACCATAGGCATATTTAGACAGCTTATAGCTGTTTTTATTCTGCCTTTCTTGTGGATAATAATTAAGCAATAAGGAAATGACCGATTTTGAACCTTCAACCAGCTTTGTAGGATCCAAGCGTTTGTCAAAATGGTTTTCCATATAGCCCATTTCGCCATGCATATGTTTCTTAAGCCATTCTTCCAATCGAGGGGCCTCCTCCTCTAAAAATTCGGCCTTGGAAATTCCACACGATAAAAACCCAAGGCGGTTTGCTTCGGATTTGATGCGTTGTGTATGATTTTGTTTGCTAGTCATTGACCCTAAGCCTCTATTGAATTTATCCTTTATTCAGCTGAGGCTAATGTACAAATCTATTTGTGGAATGTGTTAGGAAATGGAACACCGGTGTATCAAAAAATCGCCCAAAATACATTGGGCGACTTAATCTTAGGGTAGCATAGCATTGTCTAATTCAAAATATTTCCGTCTACATCAATTTTTAAATTCTTTTTATAACTGTCCTTTCCAATTTGGAATTGATATAGTTTTTTTACACCCTTATTGTAGTGGTAGGAAACCAAATAGACACTACTTTTAATTTTCCAATCGGGGTATTCCTTGAAAACCGAATTCCTAACGGCCACTGGGAATGCAACATCCTTGAACTTTTCACTGGAGGCCATAATCTTACCCTTACGATTGTAAGTGGCAATAATATTTCCCTTACTATTTGAAAAATGTACTTCGTAAGGACCAACCTCACTGAAATAAATTGGGGTTCCTTTGATTTTGAACCTTGCCGCCTTATGTTCCAGTTCTTTTACAACTTCAGGAGTAACTTCATCATGTACCCTTTCGAGATACTCCATGTTCAAGGCGGTGACCGTTACACCCTCCAAAACCACTTCCTGGGTTTCATCCTCTTTAGCTTCCTTATTGAGCTCTTGCGCGTAACCTAGGCTGGTAAGGCCTATAAATAACATACCGAATACAATTGCTTTCATGATCAATAGATTTAAAGGTTAATACTTATTATCAGCATAAAGATCAATCAATTGTACCTACAATACTAAACACCTATGTCTCAGATTATTAAAAGTTTTTTTTAAAGTCTTCCACCTATAAATCAAAGCCTTCAAACTATGTTGAAGAAGGCTCCGGATGTCATGAAAAGTATGGGGAATTTATTCGGGAAGACTATGTGGATTTATGGGAAACCCGATGTTAAGATAAAGTTCCAAATATCGGGAATCTTTGTGAACAGGGGTCAAAAGTGGTTCCTCACGCAACCATATCAATTCTACCTCATGCCTGTCGTACGACTTTTGCAACCAATCGAAAGCACTTTCATAATCCCTTATATGGCAATAATAAAGGGCCATAAACCATGCTGGACTGCCGGACGACCCATCCACGTATCTTTTATTCAATTCACTAAGAAACTGTGCTGCACTTTCCTTATTTCCGTCCATCTCCCCATGTACGGCACTTAGCCATAGTATTACTGGTGGACGATCCGTGAATATGGTGATATACTTTTGTAATTGGCTTTTGGATTTTTCATCTTCTTCAAGATAATAATACCATTTGGCCGATTCCTGTAAATAATAAATATGATGTGTGAACAAGGTATCACAAGTTCCCAACAATTCACTAGCTTCATCTTTCCTACCAAGTAAAAAAAGTGTTCCGGCCTTTGGTGGATAAGACCAAATGGTTTGGGGCATATTCGATATTCTTTGATCTAGTGCCAATAGTGTCTCGGAATATCGTCCGGTCATCATGGGATAAATCACATCCATCCCTAGATCTCGTCCCAAATCATTACTACGTAATCGGGTCTGGTAATACTCTTCGGCCAATTTAAAATTCCAATCATAGGTAAAGTATCCAAAATGTAATAAATCCTTTATTGGTATGTTCGTACTATCCAATTCAAGTACTTTTAATGATAATGCCTTCGCTTTTGTCCAGGCTTCTTTCTGATCGATTATTCCAGAGAATAGTCCAGCTTCATACCATACCTCGGCCAATTCGACATAAGCTTCTGTAAAATTGGTATCTAAAGCAATAGCACGTTCAAATAAAGGGATAGCGTTTTTATAGGAATCTTTGGTGGTTTGATTTCTCTGAAATGTGGCCTGAAGAAATAGCGCATACGCATCTTTATTGTTCGTCGGTATTTTCTGGATGGCATCCAATTCATTGTCCGAAATCATTACGTCCATATTTTTGGCGACATTTTCAGCGACCGCTGCCTGAATTTTGAAAATTTCCTTACTTTCCCATTCTGCGTCGTATTCATCTGACCAGAAATGGTTGTCGGAAGGGCCATCTATCAATTGCAGATTGATTTTTAATAGATTCCCCGAGAGTTGAAAATTACCTTGTAGAATATGCTGAACCCCTAGTTCTTTCGCAATTTCGGGTATACTTTTATCGGTTTCCTTGTATTTTATCATCGATGTGAACGGAACCACGCGTTCTATTGATTTGATCTTGGCCAATCTGGAAATAATCGCATCGGTCATGCCATCACTTATATATTCAAGTTCAGGATCACCACTCCAGTTTTTAAAGGGAATCACTGCAATAGACTTCCCCCGGGTCTCGTTTCCTAAGGTTTCGGTCGTATTATCTTTAAAGAAATCCCTGTAAAAAACATATGAAATGGAAAAGATCAGCACGACGCCTATCGAGGCATACAAAAGTTTTCGCCTTATGGACCTTTTCTCAATTTCAGTCTTTTCGTCCATAAGATGGGTCGATTTTTCTTGATCCGAAGTCCGATCCTTCCCACCTTTTTCAATTTCCGAAGGCTTCCTATATTTTACCTCACCCGGTGGGTATCCATAATAATCATGAAAACAGGTATTGAAATATGTGGGGCTATTGAATCCCACTCGATATGCTATCTCCGCAACTGTGCCTACATTGTCCTCAAGCATTTTCATGGCTTTCCCAAGCCTATAATCCCTAATAAATCGACTTGCTGATTTTCCATTGATGGATTGGAGCTTGCGGTGTAATTGGGAACGGCTAATACCTATTTCTTGGGCAAGTTCCTTGACGCCAAAACGTTCATTTTCCAGGTTGGCTTCGAGAAGTTCAGCCAACTTCTTGATAAATACCCGGTCCATTGATTGTTCGTTACCCATCACGGTGATACGTTTCCTATTTCAACTCTCTGAAAAACAATTCATAAAGACATATATGTCATCTTTAAATTAGGTAAAGCTTTGATTACGTACAATGACGACGGTCAATCATTTTTTATAGTAATTCTATTTGTTCGGGGAGTGGTTAACCTATTTTTTTCAGACAATCCATCTAAGCTTACAGCTATTTTTTAATGGAAATACCAAAAATCAAAAAACCCAAGCGAACGGCCTGGAATTTAATTGGATTGGATTTAGTTTCGTTTTAGAAAATCAACGTTCAAGAAAAACCAATGGCACCTCTTTAGGTTTCAATGAAATCAAAGGGTTGATTTCAACTTCGTTCAAATCAGTCTGCAAATCATACTTCTTAATAATCTCAGCAATGGCCAATACCATCTCATACATCGCAAAATTATTACCCACACACATTCTAGGGCCAGCACCAAAAGGATAATAATAGTCTTGAAAGTCCTTCTTATTTTGCACATCAAACCGCTCTGGCCTAAATGCTGACGGGGAATCCCAATAACTGGCATACCTATGAAGCTCATAAATGGACATTAATATCAACGTATTTTTTGGTATTTCAAGTTCTCCTAAGGTATCTTCTTCAATAGAAATACGATCTATTACATAAGCAGGTGGAAACAAGCGCATACTCTCCTCGATGCATTGCTTGGTATATGTAAGTTGGGAAATATTCTGCATGATATCATCACTATCCAAATCCAATTGGGAAACTTCCTCAAAAACCCTTTGCTGGTCCTTTTTGTTTTTTGCCAATAAGAACAAGGTAAAGCTTAACACATTCGCGGTGGTCTCATGACCTGCAGTGAACAAAATCATTACCTCATCTATCAACTGTCGACGTGGCATGGGGGTACCATCGTCATATCTTGCTTTGAGCAGCATGTCCAACAAATCATCTTTTTCCTCCCCTGATTGTATGCGCTCCTCTATTATTTTGTCCAATACATCTCGGCCAATTTCGGATAGTCGCATATGCTTCCTGATTTGACCACTTAGGTTAAACCACCATTTCATATACGGTTGGCGCATTTCCTTGATCAGCATTTTTTGGTTGGTCTCTGTGATATCCTGGAGTTTGGCCATGGCCAATTGTATATCACTTCGGCTAAACAAAGATTTTGCCACCACTTGAAAAGCCAAATCCCCCATTAACGGAAATATGTCTTCTTCGACATTCGGTTTGATTCTTTTTAGTTCGGTGCGAATAGCGGTTTGCATAATGCCCAATAAACCTAGGAGTTTCTTCTTATGAAAAGCGGGCTGCACCATTCTTCGATGGGTGCGCCAATGCTCCCCATTGGAAGTTAATATTCCATGCCCTATATACTTGGCCAAATCCACGGTCTGCAATGGGGATTTATGGTATTTTTTGTTTTGTGTTTGTAAGACCTGTTTTATATGCCCCGGATTTCGGGTAAAGACCACTGACTTGCGCAAGCCTATCTTTACCCTAAAAATATCCCCATACTTTTCAAAATTCTCATTATGGAAAGGCAAGGGGTTGTTTAATATCCTTTTTCGGTTCTTAAAGACCTCAAATCTTGGAATTGTAGGTAGGCTTTTCATTGTATCGCTATAAACCATTCCAAAGGGTCGCAATTAAAACAATTGTTTTTATGGGCTCTTTCATTGGCCTGGATACCACAGAATAAGGAAACTTTCATTGTATTTGATTCTAAATCTTTGCGGCAATAAGACCCATGGCTAAGTACCTGTTTATAAGCTTTTAGCAATTACTTGTCTAGGTTCCTTTAGCCTGAATAAAACCACAGTGCCCTTTTTCAAAAAAGCCCTGGTTGGTCACCGCCTTTGACCCTCCCCAAATGCTTATAGGCCAACTCGGTCACTTCCCGACCACGTGGCGTGCGCATAATAAAACCTTGTTGGATCAAAAAAGGTTCATACACTTCTTCAATGGTCTCGCCACTCTCAGAAACTGCAGTCGCCAACGTGCTAATCCCAACGGGCCCACCCTTGAACTTATCGATTATCGTAGTCAATATTTTATTGTCCATTTCATCTAACCCATGCGCATCAACATGCAGTGCCTTAAGACTGAAGCGCGAAATTTCCATATCGATATTCCCATTGCCCTTGATTTGGGCAAAATCCCGAACCCTTCGCAACAAGGCATTGCATATTCTTGGCGTTCCCCTACTGCGGCCTGCTATCTCAATGGCCGCTTCTTGTGTTATGGATACTTTTAGGATTTCAGCACTGCGTTCAACTATCGTTGACAATAACTCCGTGGAATAGTATTGTAATCTACTCTGAATACCAAAACGGGCCCGCATAGGGGACGTTAGTAAACCAGAGCGGGTTGTAGCCCCGATTAAGGTAAATGGATTCAGATTGATCTGGACCGACCTCGCGTTTGGTCCCGTCTCTATCATGATATCGATCTTATAATCTTCCATGGCAGAATAAAGATATTCCTCGACAACAGGGCTCAGCCTATGGATTTCATCAATAAAAAGCACATCCCTTTCCTGAAGGTTGGTCAAAAGACCGGCCAAATCCCCCGGTTTATCCAAGACAGGGCCAGAGGTGATCTTGATACCCACCCCCAATTCATTGGCTAGGATATGCGCCAAGGTGGTTTTCCCTAGGCCAGGGGGCCCATGGAACAAGGTGTGATCTAAGGCTTCATTTCTTTGGTTGGCGGCCTCAACAAAAACCTTAAGATTTTCAAGTACCTGTTCCTGCCCAGTGAAATCATCAAAGGTAATAGGTCGCAGTGCCCTTTCAATATCGATTTCCTCAGGCGAGAAATTTCCTGTGGTGGGATCTAAGAACTCGTTCATAATATGCCTAGCGTGTTATAACCTATTCCGATAGTGACGGCCTAAGTTCAGGGTGTAACTTTGAGACCTATTTTTGTCATAAATCCACAAAAATGCGCTTCTCAAACAAAGATAATGAAAATCAAATGTTAAAATCGTAAAAGTAACCCCTCCAATATCGATATAGTTGGTTATCTTCAAATAATTATGACTTTTGTCAGTTTTTATTCGTTGATTTTTGGCGATCTTTGCCGAGAATTTAAGAATATAATTTAACAACCATTTAAAAAGCAGAAAACAATGTCAGCAACTTTCAATCTAAAAAAATACGGAATTGAAACCGAAGTTATTTATAGGAACAGCAGTGTACCTGTTCTTTATGAATTAGGTCTTCGTTTGGAGAAAGGTACCGCAATTTCAGATGTAGGCGCACTTATGACCTACTCTGGTGAAAAAACAGGTCGAAGCCCAAAAGATAAAAGAATAGTTCGCAATCCTGAATCGGAAAAAAACGTTGATTGGGGTAAGGTAAATATAGGGTTGGATGAACACACTTATATGGTCAACCATGAACGTGCCCTTGATTATTTGAACACCCGCGAACATCTATTTGTAGTAGATGCTTATGCAGGATGGGATCCAAAATATAGAATCAAAACCAGAATCATCTGTACCCGTGCATACCATGCATTATTTATGCAGAATATGCTTATCATGCCAACCAAGGAAGAATTGGCAAACTTTGGAGAACCTGATTACGTTATTTTGAATGCAGGTCAGTTCCCAGCGAACCGTTACACTTCAGAAATGACATCCAAAACGAGTATCGATGTTAACCTAGAACGCAAGGAGATTGTAATCTTAGGTTCTGAATATGCGGGCGAAATGAAAAAAGGAATCTTTGGTGTAATGAATTACCTAATGCCTTTAAAAGGAGTACTTCCTATGCACTGTTCTGCCAATGTAGGCGAGAAAGATGATGTATCGATTCTTTTCGGCCTTTCTGGAACTGGAAAAACTACCTTAAGTGCTGATCCAAAACGTAGATTGATCGGTGACGATGAGCATTGTTGGACCGATGATGGTACTTTTAATATAGAAGGCGGCTGCTATGCAAAAGCGATAGACTTAACTCCAGAGAACGAACCTGACATTTTCAACGCCATTCGATTTGGTACCGTTTTGGAAAATGTGGTTTATGACAAAGACACAAGAAAAGTTGATTATAAGGATATCTCTATAACCGAAAATACTAGGGCTTCCTATCCGATCAACTTTATAGATAATGTACAGATACCTTGTGTTGCCGGTCATCCTGAAAATATCATTTTCCTTACCTGTGATGCTTTTGGTGTCTTGCCTCCCGTCAGTAAATTAACCCCTGAACAAGCGAGTTATCACTTCATCTCTGGTTATACTGCGAAGATGGCGGGTACTGAAATGGGCATTACAGAACCAACAGCTACATTCAGTGCTTGTTTTGGTGCTGCTTTTATGATGTGGCATCCTAACAAATATGCTGAATTATTAGCAGAGAAAATCAAAAACCATAAAGCAAAAGCATGGTTGATCAATACAGGTTGGACCGGTACTGGATCAAGGATGAAGTTGAAATATACAAGAGCCATGGTAGATGCTATTCATAACCACGATTTTGACAACGCTGAATTCGTACAGGATGAGGAATTTGGATTCCAAATCCCTACAAGCTGTCCTAACGTACCTTCAGAAGTTTTGATTCCTAGAAATACATGGGAAGACAAAGCGAAATTTGAGAAAACCAAATTGAAGCTTATCAATCTCTTCAATGAAAACTTCAAGAAGTTTGAAGCGAACGTAAATCCCGAGATTGTAAATGCAGGACCAAAAGCCGGCGCTTTACAATCCTAACCAATACCTTAATTAAAGATAAATCCCCGTTGCCAAAAGCAATGGGGATTTTTTTTTGATGCAATACACTAGGGACAATCAGAATACACATCCCGGAATCACTCTTTTTCTTTGTGCAATTGTGACGTATCCAGAAATTCCCGTATGGTGATTTCCGGATTGCCATAGAGATGGGTTTTTGAGGAACCTCTTGCAGATAACGTAAGATATTGAATGGCATTGAGCCCTGCATCTGAGGAACCTTCTAGATATGCATCCACTTTTACAGCTTCCATTTTATCGGCCTTTAAGTTTGAACTTTCGAAAAGTTCCACAGTGAGTGCATCAGCCGTCCCCTCCATTTTAGCACTGGCATTTTTATACATTTGTATGTTGTTGGAAACACCAACCGCGTATACACGGGCGTCTACCCTGTCTTTCAGGGAAATATTCAATGAATCGCTGGCCAAATTAAAATCCCCAGAACTCATGCCTTCCATATTTATTTGTATTATAGGGGCCGTAGCATTCAATTCCAACCTTGAAGCCCCATAGGTGTTCACAAGAAAAAGGTCTGAAGAGATAACATCCTTCATATTAATTTTACCATCCCGCATGGTAATCGCCTCAAGCTCATTGTAACTTATTGTAATTTCTAGTTTCTTTTTGGATGTTATTTTATAGAACGAACTTATGACCAATGTGCTATCCACTACCTTGAATTTCAATACATCGATCAAGTTATCGTCCGCAAGTAACGTATACCCTTCAGAAGTCCCTTTTTGCAGCACCAATTCCAAATCATCAACCAATTCAATTGCCTTAAAAGAAGGTAATTCTTCCCGCACTTCAATTACATTTTTATTACCCTTTATCTTAGGTTTTCTTTGGGCATAGGATTGAAAACAAACCAAGAGTGCGATAAGGAGAAAACTATTTTTCATTATTAAGGATGTGTTCTAGTAAATAAAAGGTCCATATACCTTACATGATACCCCCTTATTTTGATTAAATATATTACAAAAAAGATAAATCAACTTATGTGACTCCATCAAAAAAAATGCCCAACTCATTAAGTTGGGCATTTTTTAGTCTTTCACGTCTAAAATCTAATGGTTCTCTTCCTCTTCATTTTCGAACAAAGGGGTATTCTGTGGAATAAAATCCTGTCCCGGAATTATATATTCACCATCTTCAGCGGTTTTACTATAATCATAGGCCCAACGATGTACATGGGGTATGGCCCCTGGCCAGTTTCCGTGTATATGCTCTTGGGGCGTTGTCCACTCCAATGTATTGGATTTCCAAGGGTTTTGAGGCCCTTTCTTTCCGTAGAACATGCTATAAATAAAGTTGCCCAAGAAAACCAACTGTGCAAGACCAGCAACTAAAGCGAAGACGGTCATCAGCACTTGTACATCTGTCAGTTCATCGAACATGGGAAATGCTGTGTTCTCATAATAACGTCTGGGGACACCGGCCATACCTACAAAATGCATGGGGAAGAATACCCCATAGGCACAGATAGCCGTAATCCAAAAATGAACGTACCCCAAGTTCTTGTTCATCATTTTGCCTTCGAACATTTTAGGGAACCAATGGTACACCCCAGCAAATAACCCATATAGCGCTGAAATACCCATTACCAGATGGAAGTGGGCTATGACGAAATAGGTATCATGCACATTGATATCCAAGGTGCTATCCCCTAAGATGATACCTGTAAGGCCTCCGGTGATAAAGGTCGATACCAAGCCAATAGAAAACAACATGGCCGGGTTCAATTGCAGGTTCCCTTTCCAGAGTGTCGTTATATAATTGAATGCTTTGACTGCAGATGGTATGGCAATCAATAAGGTAGTAAAGGTAAATACCGATCCCAAGAAGGGGTTCATCCCTGAAATGAACATATGGTGCCCCCATACAATGGTTGATAAGAACGCAATTGCGATGATGGATGCAATCATAGCCCGATACCCAAAAATAGGCTTCCGCGCATTGGTCGACATAACTTCTGAGGTTATACCCAATGCTGGCAATAAAACGATATATACTTCAGGATGGCCCAAAAACCAGAACAAGTGTTCGTACAATACGGGTGACCCTCCTTGGTAATGCAATACCTCACCTTGTATAAAGATATCGGACAGGAAGAAAGAAGTACCAAAACTTCTATCCATTATCAACAATAAGGCAGCCGATAAGAGCACAGGGAATGACACCACACCGATGATGGCCGTGATGAAAAATGCCCAAATGGTCAGAGGCAACCTGGTCATAGACATTCCCTTGGTCCGCAAATTGATTACGGTAACAATATAGTTCAAGGAACCCAAAAGCGATGAGGCTATAAAAATAGCCATAGATACCAACCACAAGGTCATACCCATCCCCGATCCCGATTGTGCCATGGGCAATGCACTCAACGGAGGATAAATCGTCCATCCGGCAGATGCAGGCCCCGCCTCGACAAAGAGGGAGGAAATCATGATCACGGATGACAAAAAGAAGAGCCAGTACGAAACCATATTCAAAAAACCTGAGGCCATATCACGAGCTCCGATCTGCAATGGAATAAGTAAATTACTAAAGGTACCACTCAACCCAGCGGTAAGTACAAAAAAGACCATTATGGTACCATGAATGGTCACCAATGCCAAATAAATATCGGCATCCATTACCCCATTGGGTGCCCAATCGCCAAGCAACGCCTCGAAAATGGGAAACGATTGACCTGGCCAAGCCAGTTGCATCCTAAACAATAAGGACATAGCGATACCGATAAAACCCATAATCAACCCAGTAATCAAATACTGCTTTGAAATCATTTTATGGTCTTGGCTAAAAATATATTTGGTCACAAAGGTCTCCTTGTGATGATGCATATGATCATCAACATGGTCTTCAATATGTGCATGTGCTGTGGCCGACATAACTATTTCTTTTTTATTTTTTAACTAAATTTTATTGAACTGATGCCATTGTCTGAGAAAAGGTTTGCTGTTCTGAAAGCCATTTATTGTATGCTTCCTCCTCTTCCACAATAATCTTCATTTGCATATTATAATGCGATTTTCCGCAAATCTTATTACATAGCAAAATATAGTCAAACTCCCAAGGGTCAGAATTTTCAATCCCTGCTGCGGCTTTCTCAGCACGTAAGATATTGGTTCTTTCTACCTTGGCCTTAACATCGGGATCATTCCTCATATCTGCAGTGGTGATGGTTGGAGTAAAGGAAAACTGGGTGGTCATTCCGGGAACACAGTTCATCTGTGCCCTAAAATGTGGCATATAGGCCGAATGCAAAACGTCTTGTGAGCGCATTTTAAAGTTCACCTTTCTTCCGACTGGCAAGTGTAATTCCTTTACAATGATATCATCCATGGCATAGCTGTCCGATTCATCGACTCCCAAGATATTAGCTTTATCAATATCGATCATTCTAACATTGGCCCCGCCCAAAACATTATCGGCACCAGCATATCTGGCCGTCCAATTGAATTGTTGCGCATATAGTTCCACCACAATGGGGTCATCGTCATCGTTGATATCCATTATACTGGTCCACGTATATAAGCCCCAAAGGATCAATCCTGCCAAAACGATTACAGGGATGATCGTCCAAATAAATTCCAAGCGATCATTATCCGCATAGAAAAGTGCCTTCTGCCCCTTTTGACCTCTGTATCGATATCCAAAATAATGCAGTAACGCTTGGGTAATGGTCTGAACGAAAAAAATAATCGCCATCGAAACAAGCATTAAACTATCATATTCAGCGCCATGTTCAGAGGCCGCTACGGGCAATAGCATCTTGCCATATTTCGCAAAACTGAAAATGGTTATCCCATAAATAAAAATCAAAAAAACAAACAATAAATAACCGTTGTATTTATTATCCATGTCATTGGCTATTTGGGAATCAACGGTCTTAATTTGGGACAATTCAAAAATCTTGGTCATTTGCCATATCGCAATTGCCACCATCACCAAAACGGCTAAAATAAAAAATGTCGTCATTGTATTATTTAAAATTTCGCTAAACTTAATAAAAAAAACTGAAACCCACTATCCTCGAGGAAAACCCTTCCAAAGTTGGGAAAATACAAACCATCCGCACGTCACCACAATAAGTTCATGGGAGCGTGGGATGCGGTACCTTAAATTAATAATGAAAATGTTTACTCTCTTCGATAAACGGGTTGCGTTTTGGTTGTAGAGGTGCCTTCGTCAATGCCCTGAAGACCCAAAAAACAAACAATCCAGCAAAGAACAGCACAGCGCCAATCTCAGGGATCCCAATGGACCATTGATCACCTACTGTAGATGGCATGATCATAATGAAGATATCCATATAATGACCTGCCAAAATAACAATTCCCGTTAGGATAACAAACCAGTTGATTCTTTTATAATCACTGTTCATCAATAATAATAACGGCAATACAAAGTTCATCACTACCATACCAAAGAAAGGAAGCTTAAAGTCCTGAATACGGGTAAAAAAATAAGTGACTTCTTCCGGTATGTTCGAATACCAATAAAGCATGAACTGGGAGAACCAAAGATAGGTCCAGAAAATACTCATACCGAACATGAATTTTGCCAAATCATGGATATGGCTATCGTTTACATCGGGCAAGTAATCCTTTGACTTCAAATAAATCGTCACCATGGCGATGACCGTTATTCCTGATACGAACATACTCGCAAACACATACCAACCGAACAATGTGCTGAACCAGTGTGGATCAACACTCATAATCCAATCCCATGACATCATCGATTCCGTGATCAAATAGAAAACCAAAAAACCTGCAGAAATCCTAAAATTCAATTTAAAGTTGGAGTTATCATCCGAGGCATCCTGTTTTAAGGATAGTTTTCTGGAATATTCCCTATACAAAATCCATCCTCCCAAGAACACCGCCGCACGAATCAAGAAAAAAGTCGGATTCAAATAACCGGCCTTACCTTGTAGCAATTTGTCATGTGCCACCACTTCGGGATCCATCCAAACAAATAAATGATTCATATGAAGCACAGAAAGCACCAAAATAACAAATACTATAATCCCACCAGGTACCAAATACGAGGTAATTCCTTCCATGACACGAAACAATAAGGGAGCCCAGCCAGCCTGGGATGCCCTTTGCACTGCATAAAATGCCAAGGCGCCCAAGGCAATCATAAAGAAGAAAAAAGCAGCGACGTACAAAGCCGCCCATGGTTTATTCTGTAATTGATGCAACACATGTTCATCGTGGGCGGCATCGTGGCCTTCAGCATGCGCTTCACCATGGCCATCTGCAGCAGCATGCGAGGCATCTGCCGTTTGTGTATCACCATGACCCTCATCGTGACTGGCGACCATGGCCTTGGCCTCCTCAACGGTGCTGGGGGCCGACATAAAACCAATTCCGATACCTAGTAACCCCACTATCATCAAGATGAAGGAAGCCATTTTTAATCTGCTTGAAAACGTGTACATATCTTAAACTATGTATTATTTTATAAATCCTCTTTCAATTTCATTACGTACTCGGCTACTTGCCAACGCTCTTCATGGTTCAATTGCACGGCATAGGAGCCCATTGAATTCAAACCATAATAAATCACATGGTAGGTGCTCCCTACGGTAACATTTCGCGCTACATCGGCATAACTGGGAACGCCAAGGATTTTTTCCCTTTTGACCAACGTTCCTTGGCCATCTCCTTTTGTTCCGTGACAAAGTGCGCAATAGATATCGAAAAGTACCTTGCCCTTGGCCAGATTCGCCTCATTATTCAGCGAATCCAATGGACTGGTCTTTAGCCTCGAGAGTTCTTTGCCCTCGATGGTATTTTCCAGGTCATAAGGCATCCACCCTCTTGGGATCGTATGCTCTGCCGGCAACATGGCTTCTGAAACACCTTTGAACAAGGCGATCCTCGTGGATTCTTCCTCATTGAACCCTTGATAGGTCTCATAACCTACCGGCTCATACATATTGGGCATATACTGATAATTAGGTCTGCTTTTATCAGCACAAGATACCACTAGCAGTACCAGCACAAATGCAATTCCGACTTTACTAATATTGTTCATCATCTTATGACTACTTTTCTGAAACATTGATTTCGACCGCACCGGTACCCATCAATAGGTTCTTTAATTCTTTTTCGTTATCATGTATGGCCAACTCCATTACAAAATGGTCGTCGGTAGTTCTTACATCCGGATTTTCCGCCTTTTTGAACGGCCATAATCTACTTCTAAGGTAGAACGTGATTACCATTAAATGGGCTGCAAAGAACACCGTTAATTCAAACATAATAGGCACGAAAGCCGGCATATTCTCAATATAGCTGAAACTGGGCTTGCCCCCAATATCCTGTGGCCAGTCCTCGATCATGATATAGTTCATCATCACTATCGATACAATGAGACCTACACACCCATATATAAATGAGGTGATGGCTATTCGAGTGGGTGCCAGACCCATGGCTTTATCAAGGCCATGCACTGGAAAAGGGCAATAAACCTCCTCTATATGATGTTTGGCGTCTTTCACCTTTTTGACCGCATGCATCAGCACGTCGTCATCATTGTAGTATGCATGTATAACTTTAGATGCCATATCGTATTACTTGTTATTTAATTCTTTTGCTTGACCCGCCCAATCATCGCGTTGTGCCCTTCCAGGAAATGATCCTGTTATGGAGTCCAATAGATTGTATTCCTTATTGGTCATTCGACTCACTTGGGCGAATGTAAAGATGCCTATTTGATTCAGGGTTTTTTCCATTTTCGGTCCAATACCCTTAACCTTCTTAAGATCATCTGCCTTTTCTTTGGTAGCATCAAAGGTACCAATGGAATCCAATAAGCTAGAAACGTCTCCCTGGGTATCTTTAGGAGCCTCTTTGACAACTTCAGGTGCGGGCTTAACCGTTTCCTTGATCATCGTATTCGCGCTAATTTGATATAAAGGTTTACCTGCTTCCCTTAATTTTTTGTATTTCTCACCCGATGATTTCAAAATCGTTTTGACTTCAGCCTGGGCAATCACTGGGAATGTCCTTGCATACAACAAGAACAATACAAAGAAGAAACCGATGGTCCCAATAAACGTTCCTATATCGATAAATGTTGGTGAGAACATACTCCATGATGAAGGTAGATAATCCCTATGCAAGGAAGTAACTATAATCACAAATCTTTCGAACCACATCCCGATATTCACAATAATCGAGATAAAGAAAGAGAACATGATACTGGTACGCAACTTTTTGAACCACATAAACTGTGGAGAGAAAACGTTACAGCTCATCATTGCCCAATAAGCCCACCAATAAGGTCCGGTAGCCCTATTCAAGAAGGCATATTGTTCATATTCAACGCCCGAATACCATGCCATGAACAACTCCGTAATATAGGCGCAGCCTACGATAGAACCTGTGATCATGATTACGATATTCATAAGCTCGATATGCTGTACCGTGATATAGGCTTCAAGACCACTTACCTTTCTCATAATGATCAACAAGGTATTTACCATTGCGAATCCTGAGAATACCGCTCCTGCCACAAAATAAGGAGGGAATATGGTCGTATGCCATCCTGGAATCACCGAGGTGGCAAAGTCAAAGGATACGATCGTATGGACCGAAAGTACCAAGGGAGTGGCCAAACCGGCCAAAACCAATGAAACCTCTTCAAAACGTTGCCAATCTTTCGCACGACCTGTCCAGCCAAAGCTTAATAAGCCATATATTTTCTTTTGAAAAGGAAGAACGGCCCTGTCGCGAATCATCGCAAAATCAGGCAACAAACCTGTCCACCAGAACACCAATGACACAGAGAGATAGGTCGAAATCGCAAAAACGTCCCAAAGTAATGGTGAGTTGAAGTTCACCCATAAGGAACCGAATTGGTTAGGTATGGGCAACACCCAATAGGCCAACCAAGGACGCCCCATATGTATGATCGGGAACAACCCTGCCTGGATAACCGAAAATATGGTCATTGCCTCGGCAGAACGGTTGATCGCCATTCTCCATTTTTGTCTAAAAAGCAAGAGAACAGCTGATATCAAGGTTCCTGCATGACCGATACCTACCCACCATACAAAGTTGGTAATATCCCAAGCCCAGTTTACGGTTTTATTCAAACCCCAGGTTCCAATACCGGTAGATATGGTATAAATTATACAACCAATACCCCAAAGGAATGCTGCCAAGGCTATGGAGAATACAATCCACCATTGCTTATTGGCCTTTCCCTCTACCGGAGCGGCAATATCCACTGTTACATCATGATAGCCTTTGTCTCCAAGTACTAGTGGTCTTCGTATAGGTGCTTCGTAATGCGACGCCATAATCTTTTATAGTTACTTTGCTAAATAATAATTTTACGCTTCGTTGTTATTTCTCACTTTAACGTGATAGAAAACATTTGGTTTGGTCCCCACATGTTCCAATAAATGGTACATGCGATTACTCTCTTTCAACTCTGCAATCCGACTTTCCTTATCGTTGACATCACCGAATACTATTGCTCCATTACTACACGCCATAGAACAGGCTGTTTGGAATTCACCATCCTTGATCACTCGTCCATCACGCTTGGCATCAAGAATAGTCTTTTGTGTTTTCTGGATGCACATAGAACATTTTTCTATTACACCCCTGGATCTAACGGTAACATCAGGATTGATGACCATTTTCCCTAAATCATTATTCATGTTAAAATCAAACTCGTCATTATTGTTGTATAAGAACCAGTTGAACCTACGAACCTTATACGGGCAGTTATTCGCACAATATCGGGTACCGACACATCTATTGTATGCCATTTGATTTTGACCTTGACGACCATGCGATGTTGCCGCTACAGGACATACCGTCTCACATGGGGCATGATTGCAATGTTGGCACATTACGGGCTGAAAGGCTACTTGTGGGTTCATTGCAGGATTCTCCAATTCACCAAAGCCTCCTAAGGAACCTTTTTCCCCGGACAAGCCATCGAATTCATCCTTTTTAATATTATCGGCCTCAAAATTGTCCTCTGAAGAATAGTAACGATCGATACGCAACCAATGCATATCCCTTGAACGCCGTACTTCTTCTTTCCCAACTACGGGCACATTGTTCTCTGCCGTACATGCCACTACGCATGCACCACAACCGGTACAGGCATTTAAATCAATGGACATATTGAAGTGATGACCGATGGAACGATCAAAACTATCCCATAAATCAACCGTTGTGGCTGGCACCTCTTGATGGTTCAAGGACACTACGGGAACCTCATTCCATTCCGCATGATCTTTTGTGTTGAAGATCTCTAACGTGGTTTCCTTGATGATATCCCCTCTACCCATGAGTGTATTTTGCAATTGGATACATGCAAATTCATGCATCCCGGTAGATTTCTCCAGAGTCACCGACTGTATATTGTCGAATCCTTGATACAAGGGATAGGCATTCACCCCGGTCTGCATCTCCGATTTCATACCCACCTGACGGCCATAGCCCAGTGCCATACCTATAGATCCAGGAGCTTGACCCGGCTGGATCAGAACAGGAACTTTATCCAAGGTAACCCCACCTACGGTTACTTTGGCGTAGCTACCATCCAAACCACCATTTGCGGCATGCTCGTTGATCAATCCTAAATTATCGGCATCCCCTTTGGATACGGTCACATAATTGTCCCAGGTTACCCTTGAAATCGGGTCGGGAAATTCCTGTAACCAGGGATTCCCTGCCTGTCGACCATCACCCATACCTACCTTTGAATATAGAACGAGCTCCATACCCCCTCCGCTAACTGCATTGGAAAGCTTTTTTACGGCCGCGGAAATATCCATTGTAAGTGCAGAGGCCTTATCATCAAGACCAAGTGTTGTGGCCATGGTTTCTGCCAAATTATCCTCCAAGGTTGGGCTGGGTATAAATACGCCATCATGGACTACTTGATTCCAGTCGGCTCCCGCCAACACCTCAGACTCCCAAGTTTCTTTTAAATAATCATAATAGCTTTTATCACTTTCCATCCAAAGCAACAAGGCCGTTTGAAATTGTCGTGTATCGAAAAGCTCCTTAATCGTGGGCTGTGCAAGGCTAAAATGACCTTTCTTGATTTGGGTATCACCCCAAGATTCCAAATAGTGGTTCGCAGCTGCGGCATAATCGGTCAGTTCCGTTGTCTCGTTCCAATTGGTCGAAAAAGAAACGGACAAGTCAACTTTCCCTAGTCCTTCTGCGAAATCAGCAGCATTGGGCAACGTATACATAGGATTCACCCCATCCATAATCAAAGCCCCGACGCGACCCCCTTTCATATCGGCAATCAAGGTCTTCAAACCAGCGTTATTTCCTTGTCGCACATACTTGGGCGCCTTGGTATCGAACGCCTTACTACCCAACATGTCATTAATGGCCAAAACTACCGCCTGTGCATTTGAATCCTGCAAACCGGTCACGACCACAGCGGCATTCTTACCTTTGTTTATATCAGCAACAACGCCTTCTATAGCGCGTTGTGCATATTCAGGAATCTCACCACTCGTGGTTGATCCGTTCAATCTGGCATACAATTGGGCCAAAGCGATTTTTTGCTGCATGGGCGTCAATGGCACACGTTTATCAGCGTTGGCACCAGTCAAGGACATATTGGCCTCGAACTGTATGTGTTTCGACATTTTACCATTCTTGGGAACCCGACCTCTTGAATACCCACTATCGTATCCTCCTCCCTGCCAATCGGCAAGGAAATCGGCGCCAAAGGAAACAATGACATCCGCTTTCTCAAAGTCATAATCAGCCAAAGCCCTTTCACCATATCTTGCCTCAAAGGCCGATAAGGCCGCATCCTCAGAAATAGCATCATAAACAACATGGTTCACGGTGCCATACATCTCCTTGAACTCCGCAATGAGCTTTGAAGTCGAAGGACTTGCATAGGTCTGGGTCAATAAGGCAATCTGCTTTCCGGATGCCTTTAAGGTATTTAATTTCGCCTTCATCTCAGCATCAAGGACGCTCCATTCTATAGGCTCATTATTCTTTATTGGTCCTTGCAATCGTGTACTATCATACAAAGACAAAACGGAACCCTGCACACGGGCGTTTGCACCCCCGTTGATTTTGGCATCCCCATTGTTCTCGATCTTTATGGGCCTACCTTCCCTTGTCTTAACCAAGATGCTTGCAAAATCATAGCCGTCGGCAATGGTCGTTGCATAGTAGTTTGCAACGCCGGGAATAATACTTTCTGGCTGAACAACATACGGAATTGATTTTCGCACCGGTCCTTCGCACGCAGCCACGGATGCGGCAGCGGTACTAAAACCAACATATTTGAGAAAATCCCTTCGGTTGGTATTTGTGGAAGACAAATTCTCCTTATTCCCTAAAAACTCGTCAACAGGAATTTCTTCAACAAATTCGTTCTGTCTTAGCGTCTCAACAATGGAATCGTTTGGATTTAACTCCGCTTCGTTTTTCCAATATTTTTTGTTTGATGCCATACGATCTATCTGTAATTAACTACTATATATTATTAATAATGACATTTTCCACATTCCAAACCACCCATTTGGGCGGCAGTAAGTTCTTCAACCCCAAATTTCTTGGAAAGTTCTTCATGGATCTTCGCATAATATTCGTTGCCCTCAACCTTCACATTGGTGTCCCTATGACAAGTGATACACCAACCCATGGTCAGCGGTGAAAATTGGGTCATGATTTCCATTTCTTCGACAGGGCCATGACAGGTCTGACATTCGATTCCTGCCACGGTAACATGCTGCGAATGGTTAAAATAGACTAAATCAGGAAGATTATGTATCCGTACCCATTCTACCGGATGACTTTCGCCTGTATAGCTTTGATTTTCTTCATCCCAACCTACAGCCTGATATAATTTCTTTATTTCACCTGTGTAGAATTCATTGGTATACCCATTGGCCAAATCTTCTTTTGACGGTCCTTCAGGATTCCCTTTGTATTCGTAAATTGATTTATGGCAATTCATACAAACATTCAAAGAGGGAATACCGGAATGTTTTGAGACCCTTGCCGAAGAGTGACAGTAATTACAATCAATTTTATTGTCACCCGCATGAATTTTATGGGAGTAGTGAATTGGTTGAATAGGTGTATATCCTTGATCAATACCGATCTGCATCATCCAACCATACGCGAAATAGGCACCCGCCAGAAGTAGGAAAATAGCGGAAACCAAAACCAAAAACTGATTCTGGGCAAATGCCTTCCACAAAGGCACACCTTGATCTGCCTTCATTTTTTCCAAATCCAGACCATTGGCAATGGCTATACGCTTCAAGGTTCTTTGCACCAAAAACAACATCATGACCAAAAGTCCAAAAACCACAACCAAAGCACCCAATATCAATTCATTGGTGATGCCTGAAGAATTACCCGCACCCTCTTCGGCCACCGCGGTATCCGCAACGGCTACAGGTTCTGGGGGAGGAGCGGCCGTATATGCCAAAATATCGTCTATATCTGTATTCGACAAGGTCGGAAAAGCAGTCATCGGCATTTGGTTATACTCGGCAAACACCTTATTTGCATAGGCATCGCCCGATTTAATCATCCCCGAACTGTTCTTGATCCACGCATAGATCCATTCCCGATCCAAACCTTCATCCTCACTTAGCCGAGATTCAACATTCGCCAAGGCCGGTCCGGTCATTTTCCTATTCAATGCATGACATGCCGCACAATTCTGATTAAAGAGCGCCTTACCCTTTGCAGGGTCACCGGAGGAAGGCGCTGCTGCTTCATCCTGTGCAAAAATAGAAATGGAAAAAAGTAGGAAAACTACTAGACTGATACCTAAGACCCTAGAGATTTGATTGCGGTATGTTACCTTTTTCATATATAGAATATTTCAATCGAAATTTTGGCACGGTTATTACTATATAAAGGACAAACGCATTCAATGAAACCGCACCTGAATTGACGGCAAAAATACGGATTAGACTTTATTTGCAAAATGTTAAGGTATTGATAATTATAATTTATAATTATTCTAAATAAAGGCCAAAAGTTTTCATTAGTCCATAAAAAATTACATTTGTGAAAAGGAAAACATATTACAATCATATCAAAATGAAATCATTGATCACCATAGTGATTATCACACTCTCGATTACCTTAGGTCAAGCCCAACAGGGAAAGATAAGTATTGAACAGGATGACAGGATCGAGGATTTGTTGGACATCTACAAATCTTCCAATGAAAACCATGAATATTATAGAATACAGGTTGGCTTTGGTTCTTACGCCCAAGCACAGCGTATTAAGGAAAACGTTGAAATCGATTTTCCTGACCTATTCTCTAAAATAGATTTCGATTCCCCTACCTATAGGGTACGGCTGGGACGCTTTAAAACCAAGCTACAGGCGGAGCGAAAGTTCAACGAGGTTCGGGTAAAATACCCTGATGCAATGCTCTTAAAACCAAAAAAATCGACCTAATAAAGTCGATTTTTTTGGTTTGGACACTATGATGTCCTATCTCGATTTCAATTTCTTTTTCACGGCAACTTCTTGGAAAGCTTCTACGATATCCAACTCTTTGATATCGTTATAGTTCTTGACTTGCAATCCACAATCATATCCCTTGGCAACCTCTTTTACATCATCCTTGAAGCGTTTCAATGAAGATAACTCCCCTGTAAAGATCACCACACCATCCCTGATCAATCGAATATTGGAATTGCGGAATATTTTCCCATTGGTGACCATACACCCTGCAATGGTTCCAATTTTTGAAATCTTGAATGTTTCCCTAATTTCTGCGGTACCAGTGATCTCTTCCTTCATTTCTGGAGAAAGCATACCTTCCATGGCATCTTTCAAATCATTGATCGCATCATATATTATGGAGTACATGCGAATATCGATCTCTTCTTTTTCAGCCACCATTCTCGCATTGCCCATCGGCCGTACGTTGAATCCGATAATAACCGCATCCGAAGCCGATGCAAGAAGAACGTCGGACTCTGTAATGGGTCCAACCCCTTTATGTATGATATTTACCTGTATTTCTTCGGTGGATAATTTCTGGAACGAATCTGTCAATGCCTCAACGGATCCATCCACATCACCTTTAAGTATAATGTTCAACTCCTTGAAGTCGCCCAAGGCAATACGTCTTCCGATCTCATCGAGGGTAATATGACGTTGTGTTCGAACCGATTGCTCCCGTTGCAATTGAGATCTTCTGGTGGCGATTTGCTTGGCCTCACGCTCATCTTCCAACACATTGAATTTATCCCCTGCCTGTGGCGCTCCATCCAATCCGAGTATTGATATGGGTCTTGAAGGCCCTACCTCACTGATTTCCTTCCCTCTTTCATCGTGCATTGCCTTTACCTTACCACTACAGGTACCTGCTAAAACGTAATCCCCGATTTTCAAGGTCCCAGCCTGCACCAATATGGTTGATACATAGCCTTTTCCTTTATCTAAAAATGCCTCTACTACGGTACCGGAAGCCAATTTGTTTGGATTGGCCTTCAATTCCAATAGTTCGGCTTCTAAGAGTACTTTTTCCAATAATTCCTTGACGCCTAGGCCTGTTTTGGCTGAAATATCATGGGATTGGATTTTGCCTCCCCAATCTTCGACCAATAGGTTCATTTGTGCCAACCCTTCCTTGATCTTTTCCGGATTTGCCGTAGGCTTATCTACTTTATTTATGGCAAACACAATGGGAACACCAGCTGCTTGGGCATGATTGATCGCTTCTTTTGTCTGCGGCATAATATCATCATCAGCGGCCACAACAATAATCGCGATATCGGTTATTTGGGCCCCACGGGCACGCATGGCCGTAAAGGCTTCGTGACCAGGAGTATCCAAGAAGGTAATTCTTTGTCCATCTGAAAGTGTCACGCCATAAGCACCAATGTGCTGGGTAATACCACCACTTTCACCTGCGATTACATTCGCTTCACGAATATTATCAAGCAAGGACGTCTTACCGTGGTCAACATGGCCCATTACGGTAACAATCGGCGCCCTAGGTTTCAAATCTTCCGGGGCATCTTCATCTTCCAAAATGCTCTCTTCAATATCCGCCGTGACGAACTCGACATCATAACCAAATTCATCGGCAACAATGGATAAGGTTTCCGCATCCAATCTTTGGTTCATCGTCACCATTATCCCCAATGCCATACAGGCTGAAATAATCTCGGTCGTACTCACATTCATCATGGTCGCTACCTCACTTGCCGTAACAAACTCGGTTACCTTCAGAATCTTACTCTCAAGTTCTTGCTGTTCTAGATCTTTTTCAGTCTGTTGTCGATGTTGATCTCTTTTATCCCTTCTATATTTGGCCCCTTTTCCTTTTTTGGATTTGCCTTGAAGTTTCTCTAGGGTTTCCCTTACTTGTTTTTGAACGTCTTCTTCCGAAGGTTCAACTTTGTTCACCGTTGCGAAACGCTTACCGCCTTTTCTCGCTCCGGGTCCGCCACTTCTAGATGCAGCTCCCTGTCCTTGTCCACTTCCCGGACTACTGACAATTCTTTTTCTTCTTTTTTTCCTGTCCGAACTATCGGAAGTAGTTTTAGGCTCTTCTTTTTTCTTCTTGGGTTTGTTGAACTGACTTAAATCGATTTTATCTCCCAAGATTTTGGGGCCACTGAGTTTTTGGTATTTCGTGGCGATTTTTTCGTCTCGCTTGGGCGCTTCTTCAGGAGTCGCTTCAGTTTCAGCAGGTTTCACCTCCTCAACTTTGGCCTCTTTAGGTGTCTCCACCTTTTCTACCACTGGGGGAACAACCTCTTCCTTGACTTCTTTCTTTAGCTCTGCCTTAACCTCTTCCTTGACTTCTTCCTTAACGGCTACTTTCTTCTCAGCTACCGCACTCTTTGCCTTTTTCTTAGGGCCTAAATCGATCTTACCGACCGTTTTTGGACCAGTAAGTTCAACCTTGCCCGTTAATACACGTTCAACAGGTTCTGCCCTTTTCTCGCGCGCCAATCTTCGATCTTCCTGTTCTTGCTCAAGTTGTAATCTTATAGCTTCTTTTTCTTTGCGTTTTTCCTCACCAACTTCCTTTGAGGCAACCTTTTTACTCATATCGGTCTGGAACTCGTCCAATAACACCTGGTGTACCTCCTCCGATATCTTTGTGGTGGGTCTTGCGTCAACCTCATGCCCTTTCGACCTTAGGAAATCTACCGCCCTATCCAAAGAGATATTGAGTTCCCTTAGAACCTTATTAAGTCTAATTGTTGCATTTTCTGCCATAAATATTACTTCCTTATGCTAATAACAGTTGCTAATATAGCTAATCTTCCAATTCTTCTTTAAGTATACGGACCACTTCTGCAATCGTTTCTTCTTCCAAATCCGTTCTTTTGACAAGATCATCAATATCTTGTTCCAATACGCTCCGTGCGGTATCCATGCCTATTTTCTTGAACTCCTCAATAATCCAAGCATCGATTTCATCAGAGAATTCCGTTAATTCCACATCTTCTTCAACCCCTTCACGGAATACATCGATCTCATAACCCGTAAGTTTCCCGGCCAATCGAATATTATGGCCTCCCCTGCCTATCGCCTTGGATACTTCCTCTGGCCTTAGGTAAACTTGGGCGGTCATTTTCTCGTCGTTTAATTTTACAGAGGAAACCCTTGCTGGACTCAATGCCCTGGTCACCAATAATTGTGGATTGTTCGTCCAGTTGATAACGTCGATATTCTCATTACCCAACTCCCGTACTATACCATGTATTCTTGACCCTTTCATACCCACACAGGCACCCACGGGATCAATTCGATCATCATAGGAATCAACGGCAACCTTGGCCTTTTCCCCAGGAATACGTACCGCTTTCTTTATGGTGATCAAACCATCGAATACCTCTGGTATTTCTTGAAAGAAAAGCTGTTCAAGAAAGCGAGGGGAACTTCTAGACATAATAAT
>NZ_JBATHS010000381.1:0-5414 GCF_049667165.1 Maribacter sp. | reverse complement strand
CCTGGTCTTGAAATAAAGGGGCAACGGATCCAATGCTGTTTTTTTCGCCAACCTCAACCTGTGCCCAAGCAATTTGTGCAGCTAGAAGCTGAATGGCGAGTACATAACATAGTCTCCGGATACCCATATTTAAACATTAGACCTTTATAAAGCTAATGAAATAAACATAGAGTATCTATTCGTGCCTTAGATCCAAGTTACGTACGGAATGAAGCATGCAGGCAAACCAAAACACGATGCCATTCCTTCGGTACACAAAAACACCATGCCCGTGGAGGATGGGTTTTTAAACCCTTCCCAAATTTTTTCGTTGGAATCTTGGGGAACATCAAGGTATGTTGAATATTCAGCGCTTTTTAAATGCATGTCCAAAAAAGCAGTCACAAAATGGGGGTTGCTATTGATGATCTTACGTTGGTCCCATAAAGGTTTCGCGTAGCGGTAGTATTCATCAATGTGCAGCCCGGGTTGCAAAGCTTCCACCGGTGGAGGATTCGGAGCTACATTATGCCGTGCATTCTTATAGGTCACTAAATAACGATCAGCATGTACCGCGCCTTCATAAATGGCCTTTATTCCTTTTTCATAACCCGATATATCATCTTGACTCCCTGCCACAAAAAATGTAGGGGTCTTTAGCCCTATTAGGCCCTTTGCATCCCAAACCCCACGTGCCTTCAGGTCAAGGGCATCAGGTAATGGATCGCCATATAAAACAGCATCTTGTGCACGAAGCGGTGCGCATTCAAAAAACAACGGAAAGCGTTTATGTTACAATTCCCACAGCATTTTAAACATTCTACACATTTTTATCCTTTCCATTACTGGAATAAGATAATTTAACTGGATCATTAATACGTTTTTAACCGCTATTTAAAACAACTACCAACAATCCTAAAAATTAAAACCTATGAAGAAATTATTATTTTCAGCTTTGGCCCTTGTATCCATCAACCTGATCCTTGCACAAAATTCGGTGACAGGGACGATATCTGGATGGCAACATAGTTCTGCCGATATCGTTACCGGGATGCAAAGCCCTATCGCTATAGGTACTGTGAAGGATGATGGTAGTTTCACACTGAATCTTACCCCTGAATTTTCAGACCAAACCATGAAAAGCATTGACGAATTCAATAAGAATTCCGAGGAATGGAAAACCAGTGTCATGACCTTGGAAAAAGCGTTTACCTGTTATGGCGATTCGCTTGCAGTGACCAACGGGAATGTTCCCGTTATTAAACTTTCCAATTTTGGCGGTTATGATTTGGCGGATCCCATAGAAAAGAAAATTCATGGTTCCTTTATGATGGTCAATACCAAGGGATTTGCTGAAACGTATAGGTCGTATGGGCAATACAATGCAATACCCGGCTATTTTCTGGATTGGTTCTACTTTGCCGAACCCAGTTCGGTCTTTGGGGAATGTACTACGGAATCGTATGCCGTTAATCAGGAAGAAACCTATAAGGCCATCACCGAATATCAGTTGGAATTTAAAGCAGGATGGAATTTAGTGCAATATGAAATTGCTGAAATATTCACCGATAAGGAGGGTCTGACCTATGCACTCAGAACAAACTATAAAACCTTGGATAAACTGCCTGAAGGCGTGCAGTATATTTACTTTGAGGATCAATAATACGATGGCCTTGGAGGAGTTGTATTCGTCTCGCCTGGAAACTAGGATCCCATAGGCAAATATTATTAATTTGTAATATGCCCATGGGATTGGTTTATGGTATTTCTTTCTAAATACCCTATGCTGAAGAACCATAGCCATACCCATAATTATAGTCATTGGCCTTACCGAGCCCCACACTATTGACCACATAGGCCATATTCTTTAATTTGTTGTTTGCATTCAAGTCCTTTGAAAAGGCTATCAATTGTTTAGTGGTAAAATCGGCTCGAACAACAACTAGGGTAACATCTGCATATTGTGAGATCAATAGGGTATCTGTTACCAATAAGGTCGGTGCTGTACCCACAATGATACAATCAAATTTCGATTACCCATTTTCAATAAAAATATCAAATCGGTTATCGGACAACAGTGCTGCAGGAACTGTTCTTTACTACTGAACATATTCGGGTATGGACTTAACAAAGTAAACTCTCCAAATACTGCACATTTAAAAACATCCAATGTATGGATAGTATTTGCATGAAAATTGATAAACATGATCTATAGCGATCCTATTGAGCATTCTGGATATTTAATTCTCTATTTGGCTGAAGTTGTTAATCCTGAATTAAATACAAATTAAACTTCACCCAATAAAACTGTACTTAAAACAGAATTTATTGCTTTATACACGTATTTTGCAGATATTTAGCACTTTAAATTAAAGTAAATCTTGATGAAAACACGTAATGCTAAGCAATTATTACCTATTTAGGGATCTTCCCTTCTTATTCTTATTATCGCTATACTGGTCGATTAGGTTTATTATGAATATTACTTAATTTATGAAGTTTGGCCTTTTAAATTAGTTTATATATCAATTTTACATGTTCAAACGCATTCCTGATCATCCCCCGCGCATAAAACCCTATTTAGGGGACGACAATCCACTATGGTCAGTAATGATTCCTGCTTACAATTGCATAGATTATCTTAAAGAGACCATGGAAAGCGTCCTTCAGCAAGATCCTGGTTGTGAATTGATGCAGATTGAAGTTGTTGATGATTGCAGTTCGGATGGTGATGTTGAAGGATTGGTAAAAAAAATAGGTAAAGGGCGAATTGGTTATTACAGGCAAAAAGAAAATCTGGGAAGTTTACGAAATTTCGAAACCTGTATCAATCGTTCAAAAGGTAAATATATTCATCTCCTGCATGGTGATGATAGAATAGAGGCCGGTTTTTACGATGAAATAACAACTTTGTTCCGTGATTATCCTGAAGCCGGTGCAGCCTATACAAATTTCAATTTTATTGATAATAAAAGTGTTTTAGTGTCCAGAAAAAAAAATGTCCTTCTGGAGCGGCCAGGAATCATTCCGGACTTTATTGATAAGATAGCCGTAAAGAATCTTCTCCAACCTCCCGCTATAGTTGTAAAACGCACCACATATGAAGCATTAGGTAGCTTTTATGCAGTCCATTTTGCGGAAGATTGGGAGATGTATGCAAGGATAGGGTCCAAATTTCCAGTAGCGTATTCACCCAAATACCTGGCATCTTATCGACTTGACCCTAGAAATGGTATTACCCATAAAAGTTTTCTTAGTGGTCAAAATTTTTTGGACATGCAAAAGGTAATCAATATCATACAGCACTATTTGCCTGAACATAAGCGGTCCAAAATAAAAAAGGCATCCTTAGCAGACACTGCCCAATATACAGTGAAATGTGCCAACAGCCTACTTTTAAATAACAGAAAAGCCGCCTTAAGACAAGTCAAAGGAGGCTGGAGCTTGAGCAAGGACCCTACAACATTATATTTCATACTGCGCTTTTATGCCATGTATATCCTAAGGTACAAACAAATTGAAAACATGCTACGTAAAAGAAAAAAGATCAAATTAGAAAAGAACAGTTTATCCAAAGTAAAATGAACACGAAAACTAATGGCCTTGGACCTTCAAATTGGGAATGGGAAATTAAGCCGGAGACATCATGGCGCAGCATTAGTTTAGTAGAACTTTATTCCTATAAGGATCTATTGCTGCAATTGACCAGGAAAGAATTTTTAGGACTATACCAACAAACCCTTTTAGGGCCCTTTTGGACATTGATCCGGCCACTTTTAACCGTAATTACTTATGTTGTTGTGTTCAACAAAGTAATTGGTATCCCTACGGGAGGCGTACCTCCCTTTTTGTTTAATTTGATAGGCATTACCCTTTGGAATCTGTTTTCAGAAATATTCTTACAAACGTCAATAACCTTTACCCAAAATGCTGCAATATTCAGTAAAGTGTATTTCCCAAGAATCATCGTTGCACTTTCTACGCTCTGGCTGCAGATCATATTATTTGCTATCCAGCTGCTTTTACTTGTTGCCGTTTATCTATTCTGTTATTTTAACGGACAGGTCGACTTTAACGCTGGTCAAGGGCTTCTGATTTTTCCGGTGATTGTCATAACTGCGGGTATAGGTTTTGGAGGCGGATTGATATTCTCTGTCCTAACGGCAAAATACCGTGACCTTTTGTCTTTGATACAGGTACTTATACGATTGCTTATGTTTATTTGTCCCGTTTTTTATACCTTGAGTATGGTGCCCCAAAAATTTCAATGGTTGGCAAACCTCAACCCATTATCTGCCCTCTTTGAATATTTCCGGTTTGCATTTTTAGGCATTGGGAGTGTAAATACAATACAGCTTCTTTATAGTTTTGGCTTTATGGTAGTTATCGTCCTTTTTGGGATTATGCTTTTTAATAAAATGAGTGATAAATTGATTGATATCTTATAAAAATTTATGTCCGATTTAGCAATACAGGCTAACAATATTTCAAAATTATATCGACTAGGTACCATAGGCTCTGGGTCATTACGCCGTGATATGCAATGGTGGTGGGAACGTAATATCCAAAACAAAGAAAATCCCAACCAGTATATTAGGGGCGGTAAAAAGATCGATAATTCCGATGTTATTTGGGCACTCAAAAATGTTGACTTTGAAATAAAAGAGGGGGAGGCTTTAGGCATAATCGGACATAATGGCGCTGGTAAATCAACTTTACTAAAGATATTATCGCGTATCATAAAACCTACAGAAGGTATCGTTCGCGGACGAGGTCACATTAGCAGTTTGCTTGAGGTGGGAACAGGGTTTCATTCGGAACTTACCGGGAGGGAGAATATTTTTATCAGTGGTCATATCCTAGGAATGAAAAAATCCGAGATTTTGAGGAAGTTTGACGAAATCGTTGATTTTGCCGGAGTTGAGGCATTTATCGACACCCCGGTAAAAAGGTATTCTTCAGGAATGTACGTTAGATTGGCCTTTGCGGTAGCCGCGCATTTAGAGCCGGATATCCTGATTATAGATGAAGTTTTGGCGGTTGGCGATGCAGAGTTTCAAAAGAAATGCCTAGGGAAAATGAATGAAGCGTCAAGCAAAAGTGGTCGTACCATTATATTCGTTAGCCATAATCTTCAGGCCGTAAGTAATCTTTGTTCCAAAGCCTTGTGGTTAGATAAAGGGAGCGTTTGTGCCAGAGGAAATGCAAAAACGGTTGTTAACCAATATTTGAGTACCCTGCAAAAACAAAATTGGATAAAGGAGTTCCAAACAATAACCGAGGCTCCCGGAAATGATTGTATACGCGTTCTTTATGCAGAATTAACACCCCATTTTGTCGACGCTCTTTCTGTAGTGGACATCAGGACACCATTGACCGTTAAATTTCGTTTTTATAATGCTAATGATGGTATTCTATTAGCCGTAGGTGTACAT
>NZ_JBATHS010000380.1:0-9649 GCF_049667165.1 Maribacter sp. | reverse complement strand
ATTTCTCCAAAAGTTACAACTGTTTTCATATGATATTGGTAAAGAAGCCTGATTTTAAATACCAAACTTCTATTAAGTTTTAATTATTTTTCTTTTCTTATTTGCTGGATCAATGTTCTGATTTGTTCTGCGTTTTTAGTAATCGCATCCCAATTTTCAGATTGGATCAGTGGTCTTTTGGCCACCCATGTTCCACCTATCGCGGTAATGAGATTGGATCGTAGATAAGAACCTGCGTTCTCCATACTACATCCGCCCAAAGGGATGAATTTAAGACCTAAATAGTTATAGGGAGCCGACATACTTTCAAGATGCTCCATGCCTCCGGATGTTTCCGCTGGGAAAAATTTAAGGACACGACACCCTTGCTCCACGGCGATTTCTATATCGGTTGGGGTCATGATTCCTGGGGCGAATGACAGCCCTTGTTTAAAGGCCGCTGCGATTATTTTAGGATTACATCCTGGGGAAACCGCAAAATCGGCACCAACATCTACGACGGCTGTTACTTGGTCAACGGTCAAAACCGTCCCAAAACCTAGGGTCATTTCTGGCACCTCTTTTTTGATGATTTTCGCCGCTTCGATGGCTGCGGGCGTACGCAATGTCAATTCGATGGCATCTATACCTCCTTTGAGCAAGGCCTTTGCCAAAGGGATGGCGTGTTTTGCCTCATCGATAATAAGAACGGCAATAATACCGGCTTCATCTATTTTCTTGATTAATTCAGGCTTCATGGCCTGTTGAGCAATTGGTTGCATATTCAAATTATTATTATGATTCAATGGTTAAATCGCCACCGAAATTCTTTTTTTTACGAGGTAATCATCCAAGGCAAGATGGGAACAATCATGCCCAATACCACTGTTCTTGATTCCACCGTGGGGCAGATAGATTGAATATTTCACCCCATTGACTTGAATTTCGCCAAACTGAAGGTCCTTTGAAAAACGTTCTATACGCTTGTGGTCGTTGGTAAAAATATACGAAGCCAATCCGAACTCGGTGTCATTGGCCAACGCCAGCACTTCGTCATCGGTTTCGAATGGCATTAGGGCTGCTACGGGTCCGAAAGTCTCCTTTCTGAAAACATCCATTTCAGGGGTCATGCCAGATAGCACGGAAGGTTCTATCCAATTGCCTTTTTCCATGCCCTTGGGTATTTTTCCACCATACTCCAACTTGGCCCCTTTACTAACGGCGTCTTCAATCAGTTCGAACATTCGGTCCCGATCTTTCCGAGTGACAACAGGTCCCATATCGGGCCGTTCATCGACACCATGTCCCAATTTTAGTTCCGAAGCCCTCTGAACATAGGCTTTTAAATATTTTTGATAGATACTCTTGTGTACAAAGATTCGATTGGCCGCTACACATATTTGACCTGAATTTCCAAATTTCAAGGCAATGCCCAAATCAAGGGCCTTGTCGAAATCGGCGTCCTCGAAAACGATAAAGGGAGCGTTGCCACCTAATTCCATCCCTAGTTTTTTGATCGAGGTGGTACTGTCCGCTATGACCTTTTGTCCTGTGGCGGTAGAGCCTATCATAGTCAAAACCGCAGGAATTGTACTAGTTGTCATGGTAGTTGCTACCTCCCTACTTGGGCCACATAATATATTCACTACCCCTGGTGGAAAATCAATATCGTGCATTATACCCCCTATCATGTAAGCAGATAGTGGCGATAGTGCGGATGGTTTGATGATTAGGGAACAGCCTGATGCCAAGGCAGGTCCAATCTTGAATCCCACATTGAGCAAGGGAAAGTTCCAGGCCAAATAGGCCACGGCAACTCCTGCGGGCTGATGCACCATTTTATGGGTATGGGTATTCTCATAATCCGGTATTTGTTCATCGCGCATGTTCTTCATGGCAGCTGGATACCATTCGAGTCCGTTGATAACCGCTTCAATATCTTCCCAAGCACCTTCATAGGTTTTACCCATTTCATACACCAATGCCGAACGTAGCTCATGTTCCTTTTCCAAGATCGCTGTCCGCAATTTGGTCATCCATTCGGTACGTTTCGAGAGGGAAAGGGATGACCAATAGTCAAAACCTCTTCGGGCCGATTCCAAGGCCAACAAGGCATCTTCTTTACCGGCCCACGCTATCTGCGCTATTTCTTCCTCATTGGCCGGACATATTACCGAATGTCGTTTCCCAGAGATGGAATCGACCAATTTTCCATCGATATATAATTTATGATATCCAAAGTCCATAAGTACACAGTTTAAACCTTTAGAAAGGTATTCATTTTGGTTTATAAGCTTCCCAACAAACCTATTAAAATTACCGCCCTTTTTTTTTACACCAATTACCAACCAGCAACACTATATTATCCTAAAATGAGAAATTTTTGGGATTTAAAGCGAAAATACGTTTGCAGGTACGCTTGGGAAGTTGTTAAAATGCTGCAGAGCCCTAAACTTCGACTTCATATTTTTTCATGTAATCCGTAGGGGTGATGTTCATTATTGATTTGAACTGACGATTAAAATTGGTCAGGGTATTATAACCTGAAAGGTAACATATGGTCGAAATAGGTAATTTTCCTTCAATCAATAATTTGCATGCATTGTCTATTCTTATTTCGTTGAGGTATTGTGTAAATGACTTTTGGGTTCTTCTTTTAAAATAGCGACAAAATGCATTGGGGGTCATATGGGCTATTGAGGCTACTTCTTCGAGCTCGATTTTCTTCTCAAAGTTTTCGGTCAAGAATGAAATCAATTTGGCCATTCGGTCTTTTTCGTTTTTCTTGAAAGTATTATTGACCCCTTCGGGGCATAAAAATTCGTAGCCCTCGCTTAAGGAAAGGGTGTCGAGCACCTTCAGCAAGTCGATCAATCGGGATAGTCCCTTGCCATTAATTAGATTCTTAAGGTTTTTCTTGACTAAGCTGCAAGTCTCATCGGAGAACTTAATGCCTCGATTGGCCATTTTGAATAGGTGTTGTAGCTTATCTGAAACCGTTAATGAAGAAAATTGTTCCCCCATAAAATCGCTCTCAAATTGTACGATTATAAGGTCTACGGCTTCACTGGCCGCATTATTTTGATAATACTCTTTGTCATTTCTAAAGAGATGGGGAAGATTACTCCCGATCAAATAGATTTCCCCTTTTGAAAAGTTGCCTATTGAATTCCCGACATAACGGGTGCCTTGGCCTTTTACGAAATATATTAGTTCCAACTCCTTATGAAAATGCCAATTATCCTCTATGCAAAGCATCGTATCCCTTCGCGCCAAAAAGGCATTTTCTGGCTTGCGTTCTATCTGTCTATAAGTAAGTTTCATGGCATACCTGTTTACGCAGTAATTAGGATTGACGAATTGGAAACTACCTCGAAAATCGAAATATGCATTTCATTTCAATATAGAGTTACATCCTTACTAAGATACATAAATACCTCATTAAATAGCAATAGGTCATGTTAAGAGTTAAAATAGTGCAACGAAATGATAGTAAAGGCTCTGGATTTAACATATGGTTGGAGTATTATTGTAATTGGCATACTTAACCACAAAACCGATAGTATGAAAATATCAAAGATCGAACCTATAATCTTGTCCGATAAGTTGGATGAAAGTTTCTATTTTTCCCAGTGGCATTACTCGGCACGCACCATTTGTATCGTAAAAATAACCACAGAAAGTGGACTTGTAGGATGGGGTGAGGGCTATGGTCCCGCCAGCGTACTATCTTCAGGTATTGAGTTTCTGTCCCAGTTTATCATTGGAAAATCGGTTTTGAACAATGAAGGTATCTGGCAAGAAATGTATAGGAGGTCTATGGATTTTGCGAGAAGAGGTATTTTGGTAGCCGCAATAAGTGCTATAGATATTGCATTATGGGATCTTAAAGGTAAGATTCTTGGGCAACCGATTTCGGTATTGTTGGGTGGGCGCAAGCGAGAAAGTATTCAGGCATATGCCACGGGGATGTATTTCTCCGAAACTTCGGATCTGCCCAAGAAATTGGCCGATGAAGCACTTTCTTATAAGGAAAAGGGATTTAAGGTCATGAAAATGAAAGTGGGACTGACCTTAGAACAAGATGTGTTGCATGTTAAAAAAGTGCGGGAGGCGATTGGAAGTGATATCCGCCTAGCCGTTGATTCTAACCATGCCTATAGTTTAGTAGAAGCCACACGACTGGCCCAAAAAATTGAAGAGTTTGATATATCCTGGTTTGAAGAGCCATTAAGCCCTGAAAACTATGAAGGTTATGCGGAACTGAGAAAGCGTACTTCCATACCTATATCAGGTGGTGAGTGTGAATATCTTCGGGCTGGTTTTTACCAGCTTTTCAAAAATAAATCGGTTGATATTGCCCAACCGGATATCTGTGCAGCCGGTGGAATCACTGAGGTTAAAAAAATCATCGCAATGGCCCAGACTTTCGGCGTTGACTTTATACCGCATAGCTGGGGTACGGGAATTGCACTCAGTGCTGCGTTACAAATACTTTGTAATTTGGACATAACACCTGGTAGACTCATAGAGCCGGATGTACTCATGGAATTGGATTGCACCAAAAACGGATTGCGGGACAATTTGGTTTCACCTATGATAATAGCTAAGAACGGCATGGTGCAGGTACCTGACAAACCCGGTTTGGGTATCGAGATCGATGAAGATGCCATTGACCATTATACTATAAAACATCTTAAATAGCCTCAAAAAAAGTAATTGATTTCCTAGAAAGACGCAACGTATACTTTTAAAATTCGTAATTGATGCGCTATTTGTATTAATTTCGAATTCTAATAAAAATTAGGAGTATGTCCTTGTATTTAAAGTTTTGCATATTCTCTTATTGTTCATTGATGTTCCTGGGATGTGTGGAACAAAAAAAGCCCGAAATTACACTTCATGCCAGCTTATTGGTGGGCGAAGATCATACGTGGTTCAAGGCATTTGAATATTTTGCCGAAACCTTGGAAGAACGTTCTAATGGCAGGATCGTACTTAAAAACTACCACTCGGAGCAACTTGCAAAAGAAATCGAAGCGATTCGCCTTATACAATCGGGGGTCATAGATATGACAACCACTAGTTCGCTTTTAAGCAATTGGATCGAAATAATGGCATTTTGTGAAATGCCTTTTTTACTGGATTCTTCTGAAGATATTTCAAAAATGATCAATGGCCCCATAGGTAAAAAGATGGAGCAGGAGATGTTGGAGAAAACAGGATTACGCGCACTTGGCTATTTTGAGGCGGGACCACGCTATCTAACATCAAACCGTCCTATTTCCCATCCTGATGATTTGAACGGACTGATTCTAAGAGTTCCGAGTGTGCCTTCATTTGTGACGGCCTGGGAAGGATTAGGGGCAAAACCTACACCCATGGCTTATTCTGAAGTTTTTACTTCATTGCAGCAAGGTACCGTTGAAGCCCAGGAAAATCCGTTGGCATTGATCAAGATAACCGGGTTTTATGAGGTACAGGATTATGTGAACCAAACAGAACACGTTATCAGTTGGACTTACCCCGTAATCAGTGAGGAAAAGTTTCAATCCTTCCCCGAAGATCTTAAAATAGTATTCTTGCAGGCTGCCAAGGAAATGCAAGAATATGAGCATCAACTTTTCTTGGAAAACGAGAAAAAAATCAGGGCTGACTTAGAGGCTCTTGGAATGACCTTCATTGAAGTTGACAAAAAGGCCTTTGTAGATAAAGGCAGAAAAGCCATTTACGAAAGTCTTTCCCCAGAAATGCAAGAAATATTTCTGACCATAACCAATGAGTCCAAGTAAGACCTTACGTTTGTTCCATTATATCAATAGTTTATTCCCTTACATTTTTGGATTGATTTTAAATGCAAATGCATGCTCCCCAACTTTATTTGGTAACTTAATGGTTAAACCCTGCTCATCAACTGTATAATCTAAATTACCTTCGTTTCCCAACATTTGAATCGATTCGATCTCGTTTGTATACAAATCATTTCCCTTCCTTAAAGAACGAATAACCAGTTCTCCAGACGTTGGCCAATCTAGAACAGTGGCATAAAGAATATCGCCCTTGGTTGTAAAACGGATATCCTTAGACGTATTATCGGCATTTTTCTCTTCACTTAAATGACCTTCAACAACTTCGGCATCACCTTCTCCATAAATCTTGAAAGTTCTGGTCCCATAAATTGCCTCACCATTTACTTTAAGCCATTGTCCCATTTCCAATAAACGTTCTTTAACTGGCTCCGGAATTTCGCCGTTGGCTTTTGGTGTGATGTTCAATAAAACAGCACCGTTCTTACTAACAACATCCACCAAGAAATCTATAAGACGATTGGCGGATTTATATCTTGGATTGCTAATATGCGACCAAGATTTCCAATCGATCGAATCATCGGTCAACCAAGGAAAATCGGTTTTTTCACTCATACGGGAACGTTCTAAATCCAATATTGCCGAACCTTCAGCAAAGTCATAAAACTTATAGGTTGAAACTACATCCTGATTATTCTTGACACCATGGTTGTAATAATATGCTAAAAATTCTTTTCTATAATCTTCTCCTATAACATCCATTTTGTTGTCAAACCAAACCAAATCAGGGTTGTATTTATCCACAATTTCCTTTAATCGATTTAACCATTCTTTATTGAATTGCTCATCGCCCAAAGGGTAATATTTTTCCGTCCCAGAATCAATGTCATGTCGGTCCCTGGGGTAAATAAAATCCCCCTTTTTCATTTTAGGGCCGTATAGTCCGCCATATTCCGGATTTGAGGCATCGGTGGTTTCATCCCAAGTCGGATACCACCCCAGTAACCATTGACGGTGAAAGGTGGCGATAAACTTCATATCGCGTTTTCGGATTTCTTTCGATAATTCGCCCATAATATCGCGTTTGGGTCCCATGTCTTTGGCATCCCATTCGGTCAATTCGCTATCCCACATGGCAAACCCATCAGCATGCTCAGAAACGGGTCCGGCAAAACGAGCTCCTGCATCTTTGAATAATTGCGCCCATTCAGAAGCATCGAATTTTTCTGCCTTGAACATTGGGATAAAGTCTTTATATCCGAATTTATCCAGAGGTCCATAAGTTTCTACATGATGCTTATAAAACTTACTGGCTTCCCCATTTTTGGCCTCCGGATTATTTTCGTTCACATACATCCAGTGCGCATACCATTCATTTTCATATTCTGGAACCGAATAAGGCCCCCAATGACAATAAATCCCGAATTTGGCGTCTAAAAACCACTCCGGGGTCTGGTGTTGTTTTAATGATTCCCAATTGGCTGTATAAACCAAGGTATCCTTTTTTTCCATATGATCAGCATCCTCCTTTTTTTGCTTGGTTCCGCATGATAAGAGAATGATAGCGAGTAATCCTAAAAGATATATTTTCATAATGGTGGATGTTTGTGTTTTTTTTTAAGCTTTCTTTTTTGCCAATAAAATATGGTCACAGACCAAAACTAGTTCATTGCGCTGGTTGAATATTTCTACATGCTCATTGACATGACCCAATTCTGGTCTTTTGGATTCTTTTTTTTCGCTGATGGTTACCACTACCCGAATCGTGTCGCCAATATAAACGGGCTTTACAAAACGCAAACGGTCATACCCTTTTGAGAATGCCTCTGGGTTTATTTCGGTAGCGGTCATTCCTATACCAACCGAAAAAGTAAGGGTGCCGTGTGCAATACGTTGTTTAAATGGTTGGGTGGCACACCATTCGGCATCCATATGATGGGGAAAAAAATCACCCGTATGTCCTGCATGGACCACAAAATCCGTTTCGGTAATGGTTCTTCCCAGGGTTTCTCTTTTGCTACCTAATTCGTAGTCTTCGTAGAATCTAGATTTTATATGCATAATCAATTCTTTTAAACATTATAATTAGGGGTTACACCCCCATAATTATTTGATTCGTAAGCGGCCTCAACAATGGCCATGGAATGCACCACATCTTCCACACTCGTGGGTAATGTGTCCGATGAGTCCTCTACATAGCGCATTAAGGAGGCCATGGTACCCACAAAGGCATCTGGGAACCAAGAACCTTCCAATGGGACTTCAATCCATTCGGGCTCTTCCCCTTCTTTCAGCAAACAATATTGGAACAAATCGGGCTTGCCATTCGGGTAATCCAATAATAATCCTATCCGGGCTTTGATCGCGCCTTTGGTGCCTTCCCATTTTACAAAACTTTCTTGGTTTTTTTCTCCAAAATTATGGTCATGGTTGGTGTTGATTATGGCTCGCATGGCATCATTATAATCCATGATCGTCGTTGTGCGGGTCGATGACATTGGCTTGCCCGGATTACGGAGTGTTTTTGAATATACTTTTTTTGGATTTCCTAAAAAGGAACGTATTAGATCGATGTAATGAATACTATGTTGTTGTATTTCCAGTCGGGGATGATTCACGACATTGGGAAAATATTCCCAAGGGGTATAGGTGGTTAGGCGGACCTCAAAATCATATAATTCACCGATCAATCCTTGATTGATGATATACTTGGCCGCCATAATGTAGGGTGCATAACGCATTTGGCAATTTATGGCTGCTTTTAGCTTTTTTCTTCGGCAAACTTCTAAAATCTCCAAGGTCTGTTCATAGTTGTCGCCCATTGGTTTTTGAATGAGTACGGCAGCTTCATCGGGAAGCATCTCCAAAGTGGATACAAACTGATTGGGCATTAAAGTCAAATCAAAAACAGCATTGTCAGGTGCTGCCTTGACCATTTCGGCAACATTTTCATATACATTCGGAATGTTGAACGAAGCCGCTAAATTTGTAGCCCGTTGTTTGGTTCTATTGGTAATTCCTTCCACTCTAAATCCCGCATTTTTATAGGCAGGTAAATGGGCGTCCCTTACTATTCCTCCAGCACCAATAATATAGATGGGTCTTTTTTCTTTGGGTAATTCGGGCTTATAGGGTATTTCCATTAGATTGAATTTTCTATGCTGTTGATTTTATCCTGGGCCTCGTTGAAAATGATCTTAATATCTATGGAAGTATTAATGACTTGCAAAACCAATTGGTCGATAACATCGGCTATTTCAGACCAGTTACTTTTTCTTGGCAAGGAACGCGTGTTCTCGTGCAACTTCTCTAATTTATGGTAATAGGGTACTGTTTTATTTACCTCAACATCGTGCCAGGTAGATTTTCTACAGCCGATGGCACCTTCCATAGTTAATAATTTGTCGTTTTGGGAATTCACGGCAAACTTGATGAAATCATAGGCCAACTCTTTTTGTGTACTGCCTTGCCCTATCACATACATCCAATATGCATTTAAAGAAACACCTTCTCCATTGGGGCCAGCTGGTACATTAGCAACATCGACCTTGCCTTTTACCTTCGAATCTTCAAGCACTTCGCACATTGAGGCAAACCCGAACCAATTGACCATCATGGCCAAATTGCCATTGGCGAATGCCATACCTGCTTTCACCGAATCAAAATCCCTTGAATCTGGATGAATGGCAGCAGTGTTTTGCAACGCGCTACGATAGAAATCCATCCCTTCTAGAGCTTGCTGGGAATTGATCTTTATTTTTTTATTTGAATCGAATAATTCCCCACCACGGGTCCATAGTTGAAGACAGAAGTCAAACACCGTATTGTGTCCATCAGGGTAGGCTGCGAAAGTGGTCCCATAT
>NZ_JBATHS010000379.1:0-5881 GCF_049667165.1 Maribacter sp. | reverse complement strand
TTGAATTCTTCCTTTCGTAAAACCAATTCCTTTTTCAAGGCGGCGATCATTTGATCCTTTTTGGCCAAACTCGTCGAAAAATGAAAGTCACAATAGTGGCATGCTTGTTTACAAAATGGAATATGTAGGTAAATGCCGCCCACGATCAGTTTTTAAAAGATACGATTACATAAGAAAAAACAAAGGCTAACACCATGTAGAAAACATAAGCTAAAAAGAACACGGGTATTGACTTAAGCACCACCCAAATTCTTTTTTTATTGATGAAGGAAACCATTGCAAATACAAAATAGGCTCCCATAAATAAAATGCCCCATGCTTGAAACTTTGAGTCGATATACTCAATATAAAACATATTCAAGGTAGTGAAAATGGTATAAACACCTGTCAAATAGAAAGACACCACTAAAAACTCACTTAAGGAATGTATTTTATAAAAAAATAGTTTAAGAAACATGGCTAAGGTAAAAACTAAAATAAATAATAGTTTATTTATGTTCAATAGCATATAATTACGTGCTAATGTTATCAATTGAGTGCCTTGATTCTCATCAACGGCTATAACCGATGAATCTTGAAAAGGATCAAAATCAATGATAGACCTGATCAACAAATAAACTATTGTCGTAAGAACAAAAAATGCAACAGGTTTATAATATGTCTTCCTTTTCCCTGATAAAAAATCTGCAAACAATTTACCTGGATTTAGCGCAAGACCTTTTAATGTGAGAAAAAATGGTGCATTAACGGTAAATACACTTTCGATAAAATCTTCAAAGGTTTCTCGAAAGGTTACCCTATGAACGGTTGTTCTTTGTCCACAATCCTGGCAATATTTACCAGAAGCAAGATTACCGCAGTTTTTACAATATTTTCGATTCGCCAATCCCACACCTACTTTTTAACTCTATTCTCATTTTGCTTCACAAAAGCATCCCATCCCGAATAGCTTTTTCCGACCTCAACCCTGCCTTCGTTGTAAAAATGACAAACGGCAGCTGCTAGTCCATCGGTACTATCCAAGTTCTTGGGCAAGGATTTCAACCCAAGGGTACTTTGCAACATTTTTGCCACTTGTTCCTTACTGGCATTACCATTTCCCGTAATCGACATCTTTATTTTCTTTGGTAAGTATTCCGTGATAGGTATTTGTCTCGATAAGCCTGCAGCCATAGCCACCCCTTGGGCACGGCCTAGCTTTAACATGGATTGTACATTTTTACCAAAAAAGGGAGCCTCTATGGCGATTTCATCGGGATGGTAGGTGTCGATCAGTTCAATCGTCCGTTCAAAAATGAGTTTTAATTTCGTATAGGGGTCTTTGTACTTCTGAAGCAATAATTCATTCATCTGAACAAATTTCATTTGCTTGTTTTCCACCTTTATGATCCCGAAGCCCATGATGGTCGTTCCCGGATCGATTCCCAATATGATTTTTTCGTTGGACAAAACAAATTGTTAGTTGTTAGAAAATACGGTTTTTAAGCTTGGTCTTTCGCGCTACCTTGAACTTTTTTAAATCATCGAAAGAGCAGTGGCTAATTACGGTTCAAAACTATAGGGATTCTAAACTTTACACGTACGGGTATACCTCGTTTCAATGCGGGTGCCAAGGGCGGTAAATTGCGTAGACTTTGAGAAATAATTCCGTCAAACTCGGGCATTACCTTATCAATCGCCTTGTCTTTCTGTATATCGACAACGGTCAGCTTACCTTCTTGGTCTATCAAGAAATCCACAAAAACAGTGGTATCCATATCGGGTCCGATAACGAATTCGAACTCTTGGAGTGTTGCCGAAAAATGTTGTAACAATTCGGTTTCAAAACACTCCCTTTGACTTGTTTTGGAAGTTGATTCATCACAACTTTCGAATAACGGATAGTTGTCAACATCATTCCAATCAATGGTACGCATTTCCTGGTTGACCAATTCTTGGGTTTTCTTTTCCTTGGATTCGAACAAATCACAGGAAAAACAAGTACTTAAAAGCAGTATGGTTAAAAACTTTCGCATGAACCCCTTTTCTATGGCGGAAATTACGATTTTTTTTGGTGAAACTTATTTTGGCGAAGCCCTATTAAACAAATTATAATATGTAACAAATACCCGCTATCTTCGTCAAACCAGCAAAACACCTTTACATGGATATTGCTTTACTCATTTTTGGGTTTCTTCTAATGCTAATTGGCATTCTAGGAAGCTTTCTTCCGGTATTACCTGGACCACCAGTGAGTTGGATAGGACTTCTTTTGTTATATCTCACCAAAGTAGTACCCGATGATTGGGTCTTTTTAGGAATTACCTTGGTCATTGCCTTGGTCGTTTTTGCCCTCGATTATATTATTCCCGCGGTAGGAACCAAAAAATTCGGAGGAACAAGAGCCGGAATGATAGGGACTACATTGGGATTATTGGTGGCACTGATTTTTCCCATCCTAGGGCCATTGGGTATTATTATCTGGCCCTTTGTAGGGGCTTTGGTGGGTGAATTATTGAACAAGGCCGATAAAAAAACGGCCACCAAGGCTGCTTTTGGATCCTTCATCGGATTCTTGACCGGGACCTTTCTTAAATTCATGGTAACCGTAGTTTATCTGGGACTTTTTATTTCAACAGCTTGGGAATACAAAGGTGCTTTGTTTCCCTATTTCAACTAATCGAGCCAAACCACTTTATCCGTTATAGGTTTTCGTGACCCTTCTGGCATTTCCCCTTCAAAATATCCCATATATAAAAAACCAAGGCACTTCTCCCCTTCGGCCAGATCGAAAAATTCGTCCATAAATTTTATAAGTCCGGGGGAACTCCAAAAACAACCGATTCCGATTTCCGTGCAGCCAAGCCATATATTTTGGACAGCCATCGATACGGCCGCCAATTCTTCCCATTCCGGCACTGATTCTTTAGGGTCCCGTTGCATGCAAATGGCCAAAACCACGGCAGATTGAACTGGATAAGTAGTTAACTTTTTAATCTTCACTTGTTTGGGCCGCTTTTCAACTTCCTGATATTTTTCAGATAAAAACCGGCCTAATTTAGCCTTGGATTCCCCTTGTAGCACTTTAAAACGCCAAGGTTCCGTTTTATTGTGGTTGGGGGCCCAATTAGCAGCTTCCAATAGGCGTTCAAGATCTGCTTTTGCAATAGGTTTATCTAGGAATTGGGGCGGAAAAATAGAACGTCTTCTTTTTATCAGGTCGAAAATCATACTTAAAGAGTTTTAAGCAAAGTTAAAAACAATCCTTGGCTATTCTCAAATGGATTCGATACTTTTAAGGTACTTTAATCTTTTGTTATATGACAACGGTTCCCAAGTCCTTTAATTTCGGAGAAGATCATCTCACGGCCAGCGTTGCCATTGCAATTGCAGAAGGTAGGACGAATATGAAACTATCCCCTACCGCTCGTGAAAAAATAAGATCAAGCTGGAAGATTGTCCAAAATATTGTCGAAAAAGGTCATCCGGTTTATGGCATAAACACCGGTTTCGGACCCTTATGCACTACCAAGATTTCGAAAGAGGAAACAAAGATACTGCAGAGCAACATACTTAAAAGTCATAGTGTAGGCGTAGGCAACCCCATTGACAAAGAAATTGCCAAGCTGATGCTTATAGTAAAGGCCCATTCACTCGCCAAAGGCTTTTCTGGTATTTCAGAGGCTACATTGGACCGCATCATATGGCACATTGATCATGACGCCATACCTGTAGTGCCTTCCCAAGGTTCGGTAGGAGCCTCAGGGGATTTGGCCCCACTTTCCCATATGTTTCTTCCTATTATTGGTTTAGGAAAAGTGGCATATAAGGGCGAAACGATATCAACTTCCCAACTCTTTGAAAAAACCGGTTTACAATCCCTTGAACTCGGTCCTAAGGAAGGCCTTGCACTCATTAACGGCACCCAATTTATTGCTGCCCATGCCATAAAAGTGGTTGAGAAATTGCACAGTTGTCTTTCACAGGCCGATATCATAGGCGCTATGATGATCGAAGGGCTGCAAGGTTCCATAAAACCGTTTTATAACGAATTGCATGCCTTACGACCTTTTAAAGGCAATATGCATGTGGCCAAAAGAATTAAACGCTTATTGAAAGGCTCCCAAATCATGGAGTCCCATGCGGATTGCGAACGGGTACAAGACCCCTACTCCCTTCGTTGCATTCCCCAAGTACATGGTGCATCGCGCACTTCTTGGCTGCATTTGAAGGAATTATTGGAAGTGGAACTGAATTCAGTAACGGACAACCCCATAATCATTGATGAGGAGCTCACGATAAGTGGAGGTAATTTTCATGGTCAGCCTTTGGCCATGGCCTTGGATTATGCCTGCTTGGCCGCTTCCGAAATCGGGAACATCTCTGACCGAAGGATCTACCTGGCTTTGGAAGGCAATAGCCCGGGCGTTCCCAAACTCTTGATGGATGATACCGGAATAAACTCCGGATACATGATATTACAATATACAACCGCCGCTTTGGCCAGCGAGAACAAAGGACTATGTTTTCCGGCAAGTGCGGATAGCATTCCGACTTCCTTAGGGCAGGAAGACCATGTGAGTATGGGCTCGATAAGTGGTCGAAAAGCCTTGCAGGTTATTGACAATGTGGAGAAAATACTGGCGATTGAACTATTGACCGCTGCCCAAGCCTTTGAATACCGGAAACCCATGAAATCGGGTATCTTGTTGGACAAGGTCCATAAAGAACTTCGAAAAAGGGTCTCTTTTGCCAAAAAAGATCGGGTATTTGCCGATGATATCGAAATTGGGATTGCCATGATCAAAGATCAGACTATTATGAAGGTCATCGATAAAACGAAGAAGGAGAAAAAGATCTCGTTCAAAACACCTTATTTTAACGAATTTGAAGTATTTTGAAGGTAGCCTTTTGTCTTTCCCGCGTAGCCGGGAAACCATTCTACAATTAATCCAGTGCACATGAAACTAATAGGTCCGTTTAAACAAATCATCCCAATGACCGGGCTTTCGGTTAAGGGAGCCATAAAAGATGGGGAATTAGCGATTATTGAAGAGGGCGGTATTTTAATTGATGGGGACAGCATTCTTTCCATCGGAAAATATGACGAACTACTGGCTGAAGCTAAATCCCTTAGCGCAGAGATGCACGAGCTTTCAGGCGACCATACCTGCCTTCCAGGATTTGTGGACGCTCATACCCATATTTGTTTTGCAGGCTCTAGGGCCAATGATTACGCCTTGAGAAATTCAGGCAAGACCTATCTCGAAATATCGAAAGCTGGGGGTGGCATTTGGGATACGGTAACCCAAACGAGAAAAGCCACAAAAGAGGCCTTGGTCAAAGGCATTGTCAAAAGGGGAAAAAGACATTTGGCCAATGGCGTAACCACCATCGAAGTCAAGAGTGGTTACGGACTTTCCATACCCGAAGAACTTAAAATGTTGTATGCCATTAAAGAGGCGGATACGATACTACCATTGGATTTAATTCCGACCTGTTTGGCGGCGCATATGGTTCCAAAGGACTATGGTGGAACACCTTCTGGATACCTTGAAGAAATCGCCAATGAATTGCTCCCGAAACTTAAAAAAGAAAAGCTGGCTTCTAGGGTAGATGCATTTATTGAAGAGGGTGCCTTTACTTCGGAATTGATAGCACCCTATTTCACTAAAGCCAAGGAACTCGGTTTTGATATTACCGTGCATGCCGACCAGTTTTCAACAGGAGGGAGCGAAGTCGCCATAAAATACAATGCCATAAGCGCTGACCATTTGGAAGCAAGCACATCAAAGGAAATAGCGCTTTTGGCGAAAAGCGATGTGATTGCGGTTGCATTGCCAGGCGCTTCATTGGGCTTGGGCTGTGCTTTTACCCCTGCCCGTAAAATCCTTGATGCCGG
>NZ_JBATHS010000378.1:0-34485 GCF_049667165.1 Maribacter sp. | reverse complement strand
GGTCAATATTGCCCTCACATTGGACCAGCAAACCCATGCAAACAAAAACGCCGATATAATAAAGGGACGACAGTTTGTTCCTGTTTCTATTCATGGTTTTCATTATCGAACGGGAATATTAATTTTCGTACTTGGATTGGAACTGAATTTCGGTCTGTTCCCATAAAGTTACTTTTTTTTTGATAAAGTATGGAGTGCACTAAAAACTGGATGGCTTTCGGCATTATTCTTATCTCTTAATGAATCTATGGATAATCAATGTCGACAAACCACTATACTATTGCCCAAATGGATATTTAAAATCTGAACGCATATAAAATTATCACATGAAAAAAAATGACAATCTTTTCGACGAGTCTAATCGCGGATGTTTTGATCAATGTAAACGACCCATAACGTTCAACGTTGACCATGCGCAAGGCCATAACGTTCTGATCTATGCATTATTGACCCCTCGTCGCCGTGCTCAAAGGCATCTTAAGAAATATACCCGTTCGATAATTTAAACCATTGGATTGATAAAAAAAGCTCAATATTCTTTTACCCCTTTACATGATGTGGGTAGTCTTTTTTACGATTCTGAAATTCAAGAATACTATCTTTTACGATGACCCCCTTATCGATATTCAGCGCATTTTTAATGGTACTATTTTCATTCCAACTGTCGCGACCGGCAATCACGGATGGAAGATGCACGATCAATGCGGCAGATATGGATCTTGAAGCACTTTCCCAAAAATAACTCGGTGTATGATCTACGGCATAATAGTCAATTTTATCAATGGCTACGATTGGGTTTTTAAAAGTGGTTGGTTTTGCAAAATAAAAGCCCATACCCTCATCACAACTTACATCGATAATAAGGGTGCCTGGCTTAAGCTTCGATTTTTCATTTTCCTTAATATAATCAATAGGGTCATCTATATCCTGATAGGTTCCATTGATAATTATCTCTGACTCACTTATTAAATCCAGCAACGGTCGTTCTGAACCATCGTGTTCAACCACGATCAATCTAGGCTCATTCTCATTTCCTTTTCTAAGTCTGGCATAATGTACATCCAACACTTCCTCTCTCACTTCATGATCGGGTCTTTGAATACAGATGGTAATATCCCTAAAGCCGTGGGCTTTTAAGGCGTAGATAGCGCCTCTGCTTACTGCCCCGAAACTAAAGATGATCACCTTTCTTTGATTTCCATAATGACCATCAATTCCTTTTAATTGCAATGCATGTATCACGGCACTATACCCCGCCATTTCATTGTTTTTATAAAAAGTATGCCTGCCCATTTGCCCATTGGGACTCCAAACGTACATATCTTCAAAGGCAATCAATGTCAATTTCTTATCTATAGCGGTTTGTGTAATTTGCATTTGTTGGGCACAATGGGGATAACCCCAAACAATACCACCTTCTTTCAACGCTTCCAAATCAGATAAGATAGGTTTAGCAATTATTACAGCACCAATATCAGATAAGATTTCATCTCGCGTTGCCATTCCTCCGGTCAAATCACTTATTTCCTCATCTTCAAAATTGAAAGGGGTGCCGTAGCCTCTCTCAAAAATGAGTTGCTTACGAATATGCTCTGGAAGTCTTTTTAGATGTTCTGGGTGAATAGGCACCCGTCTTTCATCTTCTTTTTTTGAAGTTCCAATAACCCCCATTTTTAATACAGCCATTTTTTATTGAATTGAAACGAATTGCAGAGTAATGAAATGAGCAATGCGCTAGATTAAAATTACTTTTGGGTAGTTATTACTAGCAATCAGGCATTAAGTTGGTCACCAGGGTGTCATTAATTAAAATAAAGGCTTAAGAAGAAAACCTAAACAATTCGCCGAAGCGTTGCGAAAAGGTAATTAATATCAACAGATAAATACTTTTCAAAGATACTTCATTAATACCCACTTACCCCCTATTTCAAAACAATAAGCGCTTAAAAAGAAAACAAAGGTCCTTTTGGTTGCAGAAATCATGAAAAACTATTGAAATTATAATACCTTAAAAAACTATTGCCAACAACGAATGGGTTCAAAAAATCAACTTCATTCCAAACCAAAGGAAAGGTTTACGCTTATTAGTTGGATGGCCAGGTTCAACGTGACGTTTTTAGCGAAAAACCCTATGGTCAATTTCCTGTTCTACATTTTTGGGCATTCGATAACGAAACTTCCTTATTTTGTATGTTTAGCCTCGATCCATTTGCTCATATATTTGGTGCTATTCAGGGTTTGATGCCTAAGCAGGGCCCCCAGGAAATTTGAGTTTCGGTGATTTTCAATATTGTTTTGCAAGGCAGACAGGGAAGTCCTAAATTTTAATGCCACAACCTCTCGGTCATAATAAGTATTCAAAATCTGAACGCCTTTTTGTTGCGCATGTACCCATTGTTTCTTATCGGTATACAAATCTGTTGCGGCCTGGGCAAAATTTATGGCATCATCAGCAAGGCTACCGCACCAATCCAAGTCCCCATGCATACCCTCTGCCCCTATAGAGGTGGTGACACTGGGTGTACCATAAATCATGGCATCGATGAGTTTCCCTTTTAAACCAGCACCAAAACGTAGAGGTGCTAAATTCACCCGGTGCTGTTCCATGACGGTCCCGACACTTTTGGTCCAGCCTATGATATTGAACCCAATGGCTGGGTTATGCAGTTGGTGCAGCTGCTGGGGCAGATAACCGCCATAAACATGAAGATTGGCATGGGGTAAGGTTTGTCGGATCTGGGGCCATATTACTTTGTGAAGCCAAAGTACAGCATCAACATTGGGCGAATGTTTACCATTGCCGACACAGATAAAATCCTTACGGCTATTAAAATCGGGCCAATCGGAAATTCTGTCATCGCCAATCCTATCGAACTGAAATGGTAAATGCAGCAGCAGTTTTTTATCGATGTTAACCCCTTGTTCCAAAAGCTCCATTTCATAGGTTGAAATTATCAAGGAAAGGTCACAGCGATAAATAGCGGCTATTTCACGCTTGGTCACATCACTTTGTAACCATGTATCGGTCGAAAACGGGATATTCTTTTTAAAAAGCTGTTCTCGAACCTGTCGCAAGGAATGTAGGTCTTCAGTATCGAGAATCCGTAAGGCGTTCGGAGCGAACTCGGCAACGCGCCAACCAAATTGCTCCTCGGTCAAGAAACGGTCAAACATCACCATCATGGGGTCCAACGTTTGAACAAACGCATTAAAACCAGAATCGTTCAAAACAATTTTTTGCTCTTTGATCCCCAATTCGGACAGATCTAAGGAATGTTCGGACTTGGTCCCTGTACTGGCAAAGGTAATGTCGTACTGCTGGTCTTGAAAACAGCGAATCAACTGCAGCATACGACTACCGGCCGCAGTAGTATAGGGTTCGGGCCAGGTGTAGCCGATAATAAGGAGCCGTTTTTTCGTTGTTATTCCCATCGTATTCACATGGTTCATCGATCTTAGGTGAGTGCATGGCAACCTAGTTCAATGCTTTTTTAACCCAGTACCAAAGCAAAGCCGAGCAACCACAGTATTAAGTACCGTATCAAAGCCTCTCTGCGAATAGCTTCGATATCCTTGAGCGTAACTTGCGTTCATAGTCCTCTTCCAACCACTCTTTATAGTTCTTGGTATTGTTCATGATACAGTAGGAATATTGCCGTACACGATAGGCAATTTCCTCCTTCAATGATTTGGCCAATATACGCGCCTCAAAGACATCCTCTGCATTCTCCACACAAATCTGGGCATGCTGTTCAATACTGCTTTCCAAAACGAGTTTCGATTTTAAGCCTTGTGCAAAGATTTTTTTATATTCAGCCTTGACATCGAATTCAATATTTTCTGATCGGGCAAACTTTTCCTGTAACTCCGGAGGCATTTCATAAATGAATTCCCGTTCAATTTCCTCATCGTTCTTTATGTTTTCAAGATAGAAATCAGGGAAATGGAAGATTTCCTGCCAATCGATAGGGGCATCCCACATCCCAAAGCGAACCACATTGTTTCCCAAATCCACCACCGTAAATTCCTCTTTTTCAGACAATACCCTTGAACCCCGACCGATCATTTGAAAGTATAAGGTCAAGGAACGGGTGGCCCTATTGAGCATTATGGTTTCTACCGTAGGTTCATCGAAACCCGTGGTCAAAATACTTACCGAGGTAAGAATGGCGTCTGGAGTCTCTGAAAACCATTTCAGTATTTCTCGGCGCTCCGAAGCTGTATTTTTATTATCGAGATGGCGAATCGGAAGACCGGCTTTTTTGAACGTCTCGTATACATAAATTGAAGTATTGATCCCATTGTTGAAAATAAGGGTCTTTTTCCCTTTCGAAAGTTCATTGTAGGCATTCAACAATTTGCCCAGCATGCTTTGGTTCCCGTAGAGTTCATCGGAGGATTTTACCGTGTAATCGCCATTGATGCCGAGTTTAAGGCTTTGCAGACTCACATCGTAATTATACATATTCGCTTTTGCCAAGAACTTCCTGTTGATCAAGTTGGAAATCGATTCCCCTACAATCAACTTTTGATAGTTGTCCTTCATAGGGAGTTTTATATTGGAGCTCAAAGGTGTTGCCGTTACTCCCAATATAACGGCCTTTTCGAAATATTTAAAAAGTTTTCGGAACGAATTGTAATGGGCCTCATCGATAATTACCAGCCCAATGTTGTTTATTTCTACCTTTTCATCTTGTAGACGGTTGTTCAGGGTCTCGACCATGGCGACAAAACACATATATTCATTTTGGTCCCTCAGTTCCTTTACCTCACTGTTGATGATTTTATTCTTGACCCCGAAACCGGTGAGCATACGGGATGTCTGTTGACTCAATTCGATACGGTGGGTCAGAACAACCACCTTTTTTTGGGTTTTGGTGATATATCGTCTGGCAATTTCAGAAAAAACAACGGTCTTGCCCCCACCTGTAGGCAATTGGTAGAGCAGATTGACATTATCGGGGGATTCCTCCAAATAATTGAAGATCTTGTTGAGGTCTTCCAACTGATAATCGTAAAGCGTCTTTTCCGTAGTTTTTTTTTGTAGCTCCAAGCAGTTTGTTTTGTAATTTCTATCCTAACCTTGGGCCGAGCCCAATTTTGCAAAATTAACAGAAATAAACACCTGTACGAAATTTAAGGAAGGAAATCCACGAAAAATTAAAATACGTTCCTAAATGAATTTTTGAATAAAGGCGTTTGAAAAAGGACTGAAGCCTTATAAATCGTAACGTGTACTTAGGATTCCTCCAGATTTTCCTGGCTTTCATCAAAGGGTAGGAAAATACAGCGTGTCATTTTGTCCATACGCCCCGCTTCGAAAAAACAATCAGATCGAGTATCAATATTTTTTGGTTTCAGATACGCGATGCAACAGGACTTCACCACTCATAAGCCTGCGATAGTTTTCAACGATTTGGGGCACCACGGAATTCGTATCTGAAACACTCGCGTAATGCGGTGTCATATGTACTTTGGGGTGCTTCCAGAAAGGATGGTCGGTTGGCAAGGGTTCTTGGTGGTACACATCCAAACAAGCGCTTGAAAGATGGCCATTATCAAGCATCTGAAGCAGGTCCCCATCGACAAGATGGCCACCACGGGCCACATTGATAATATGGGCTCCTTTGGGTAGTTGTTCAAAAAGGGCTGAATTAAGAATACCTGTGGTTGCTGGTGTCAAGGGCAATAAACACACGAGAATCTGGGTCGATCTCAAAAATTCGGCTTGTTCCTGTGAACCTGTGAAGGCTTTAACCCCTTTAATATTTTTATAGGAACCAGACCAACCTTGCACCGTGAAACCAAAATGAACCAAATCATTGGCCAAAACAGTGCCCAAGGCCCCAAGACCCATGATTCCGATGGTCATATCGACGATGCGCTTATATGGGATGGGTTTCCAAACTCCATTCCCCTGATCCACTTTATAATGGTATAAATTTTTAAGTTGGGCAAAAATCAAAGCCATAACATGTTCCGACATATCCTTCGCAAGGTATTCATCGACCACGCGTGTAATAGGGATATGCGTGGGTAATTGGGGATCCTCGAATAAAAAATCAACCCCTGCACCACTGGAAGCGATGCATTCCAAGTTGGGATAGCCCGCGAGGCTGCCTTCAGGCTGTTTCCAAACCAAGGCCATCTTAATGGCTTCCTTAGGATGGTCTTCCAAATAACCGTACACCGGTATTTGCGGGGCATGCAATTTCAATGCTTCCTTCCATAAATCGATTTTTCCGTCTTGTCTAATGATTACTATTCCCATATCAATCCAATATATCAAGAGCCCTGGAAAATGCTTCCTGGTAGCCCCACTTATTATTTTGTGTAAAATTGTACGTTTTGACAATGCGTTCCTTAAAATCGGAAACCAAGCCATTCAAGGATACGAACTGAACCATTTCATTGAACGAATTCAGCATGCTTTTGTAAAAGGCATCTGGTACGTTGCGATCCATCGAAAAGGCTTGCCCTATTTCAAGGTTATATAACATAAGATCGGCAATCAAGTGGGGCTCTACCCCCAATTTCACGAAATGTTTGATATATTTCTGAGCCACAGAACGTCGTGCTTTGGGCCGTTTTCTTTTTAAAGGAAAATATTCATTCGATATCTTGGCCTTGGCTTCTTGAACCAATTTATCCTCTTTCGGATTGAAAATGAAATCGTAATATTCCTTCACTACCGGAAAACGATCATAAAGATCCATAAGCTGCGCTTCAAGTTCCCTTTTTTTCAACTCCACCAAATATTTTTTAAGCGCTCTTTTCCCCATGTTTTACAGATAGGATTCAAAAATACACTTTGCGTGTATAAAATAAGAATCAGATGGTCCCAAAAATCAAAAACTTCTCATAAAAATTGTATAACATTCCCAGTATCCTTTGGAAAAGAGAGAATTTTGATGTATTATGAACTCTTGTAGATTGTTCAATTTAAAACACTAATCACACACATATGAGGCAACTAAAGATCATCAAGCAAGTTACTAACAGAGAGTCAAAATCCTTGGATAAATACTTGCAGGATATCAGTAAAATTGAATTGATAAACGCTCAGGAAGAAGTAGAATTGGCACAACGTATTCGTACCGGGGATCAAGCGGCCCTCGAAAAACTGACTACTGCCAATTTACGTTTTGTGGTCTCGGTAGCCAAGCAGTATCAAAACCAGGGTCTAAAACTTCCCGATTTGATCAATGAGGGCAATTTAGGGCTTGTTAAGGCCGCGAAGCGTTTTGATGAGACCCGTGGGTTTAAATTCATCTCCTACGCCGTTTGGTGGATACGTCAATCGATATTACAGGCATTGGCAGAACAATCCCGTGTGGTTCGTCTGCCTTTGAACAAGATCGGGTCAATAAATAAAATAAAAAAGACTTTTTCTTATTTGGAACAAGCCCACGAACGCCCACCTTCCGCTGAGGAAATAGCCAAGGAGCTTGAAATGACGGTTACTGAAGTGAAGCAGTCGTTAAAAAATGCTGGGAGACATGTATCTATGGATGCCCCACTGCGGGAGGGAGAGGATTCCAACCTTTATGATGTGATGCGATCTGGGGAATCACCCCGACCTGATAAGTTGTTGTTGCAGCAGTCATTGAATACCGAGATAAATAGGGCTTTGGATACACTGTCACCGCGGGAAGCCGATGTTGTGAAACTGTATTACGGTATTGGTGACCAGCAGTCAATGACCTTGGCCGAGATTGGCCAAACATTTGACCTTACCCGTGAACGTGTGCGTCAAATAAGGGAGAAGGCCATTAGAAAATTGCGTCATAATTCCAGAAGCAAACTCTTAAAAACCTATTTGGGATAGCTTTGAAACGCTCCCAAATAAATAAAGCCCTGATGATAATCATCAGGGCTTTATTTATTTATATTGGTTACCCAAGTTAATGCGCGTATCTAGATCGAACCAATCCCAAATATTCCTCAACACCCTGTCTCAGTTCATTGAAGTTCGCATATTGTTCTTTTACTTTTTCCACATAACCCTTGACCGACTCCTTATGCCCTTTAAGGGAATCAATAATTTCCCTGTTGTTTCTTCTAAAGGATTCCAATCCGTTTTTCAGTGATTCTCTACGTTCAAAATGACTATAAGTTTGGGGTTCACAACTGTACGAGTTCAGTTTACTGCTTAATTGATCAATATCCATTAAACTACGCTCTAATTGAATTACCAGCATATTTTCCTTGGGTTCAAGGCTTGTAGAACTTCTTGTATTTGAGAATGCTTTCATAGGATTTGAAATAGGGGTTAAACAAAAACTATATCTTAGATGCTTTAAATTACAAAATAATTCGCTCTCATTTACTTTCTAAAGAACACATTTTCAATATTTAACGGTTTATTGGCATTTAAGAATTGTAAGATTTACCTTTCTATTCCAAAAAAAACCTCCGATAATTCGGAGGTTTTTGTTTACAATATGGATGTTTTTTAGGATTAGTTATCCATGATATCATCCTCAAATTCAATTTCGGCCATTGCCTTGTTCAATTGGTCTGAAAAAGGATTTTTAAGGAGCAATTTCCTGAGTCGCTGTCTACGTCGTTCTGAAATATCCAAGGTATCCAAAATGGAATTTCGACGGGCCATAGTATTCTTGTGTTCTACCTTCAATTGCATACGGGCATCAACACTTAGCACCAAATCGGGTTCATAGAGTTCCATGACCGTATGTTTTTTAATCTTGATTTTTTCGGCGTCATTCGCTTGCGCGCTCATATGGGTGGAACCCAAGAATAGGAATAGTAATCCTACCACCCCAAGGATACTTTTTTTCATCTTACATTTTTATAGTGATGTCTCGTTGTTAAATATATAAAAAATAAGGTACGACTCCCTCTTTATGCGGTTTAGGTCAACGAGTTTATCCGGGTTTTATCGTCAAAACCTCGGTTATGTTAAGAACTTAACCGTTTTCGAAATGAATTTCCCCAGTGGTTGCTGTAGCGGCAAGAACCTACAAAACAAGAAAACCGATATAACCATACCCCTCAGTGTATCGCCATATCGGCATTGCTGCATTTTTTAAAAAGCGCCATTTAAGGCTGTAACTTCGTCTTTGTCTTTAGATAATTCTTGTACTGGGTTTTGGAAAGCATGGCCTCCATATCCTCATTTTCCTGTGACGTCAATTGCTTCAACATAACCATCTTATCGGTTTCAGAGACATTCAATTTCCCCACCTTGGCCTTTTTCAACATATACCCCGTTAGGGTTTGCTCAAAAGTTTTTAATTGATCCGCGTCCAGTCCGAGTTCGGTCCCATATTTTGTGGTCAATTCCTTGGCTTTTGCCTTAATGAGACCATCTTCATCCTGTGGTAAGGTGTTGGCGGTTGCCACATGGGACAATACTAAAGCGGTAAAAAGTAAAAGTAGTCGTTTCATTTTTTAATTTTTTTGGAACATGGTTCGTTCAAAAGTGTTTTTTAGTTACTGAAAAGGTAAAAAAAAACGTGTTATCATGGCAGCGATTCCACCATTTTTTATTGTTATTACAATTTTCGAGCCAAAAAACTTATTCCGGGAATCAAGGATTCTTTCAATTCAAAAATACTACTTAACTTCGTGCCTGCTAAAATAAAATTGCTTTATGTGGGTTTGGGTACTGTTCATCGCTATGGTCATTGTTTTCCTCGCCTTGGATCTTGGTGTTTTCCATAAAAAGGAACACGTGATCAAAAGTAAGGAAGCTGGCATTTGGACGGCCATCTGGGTTGCAGTGGCGCTTTCTTTTAGTGGGGTCATCTATTGGTTGTTCTCTTCGGGGATGGTCGACAACCCTACGGGGCTTACGCCGAATAATGCGGTTCTGAAATATGTAACGGGTTACCTTATCGAATTGTCACTGAGTATTGACAATGTGTTTGTCATAGCGGTTATTTTCCAAGCTTTCAAGATTCCGCCCCTTTATCAACATCGGGTTTTGTTTTGGGGTATTTTAGGTGCCATTGTTTTTCGTGGATTGATGATTTTGTTCGGGGTAGCGCTTATCACCAAATTTGATTGGATCATTTATGTTTTTGGTGTATTTCTTTTATATACGGCCTTTAAAATGTTGAAATCGGACGAATCCCACTTTGATCCCAAAAAATCATGGGTCTTTCGACAAATCAAAAAGATTTACCCGATAACCAGTACAATTAAGGACCATAATTTTTTTGTAAAACGGATGGGTATCAGTGCTGCCACTCCCCTGTTTGTAGCGCTTATCATCATCGAGTTGACCGATGTACTTTTCGCCTTGGATAGTATTCCTGCCATTTTGGCGATAACGGCTGATCCATTTATTGTTTTCAGTTCCAATATACTGGCAATTCTCGGACTCCGATCTATGTACTTCCTTATTTCAAGAATGTTGGAAAAATTCCGATATATCAACTATAGCCTTGTGGTCATTCTGGCCTTTGTAGGGCTTAAAATGTTGTTCTCGCACAACATCGAGTTACCCGAATGGGTTTCCCTGACGGTCATATCAGTATCCTTGTTCACGGGTATCCTTGCCTCCTTGCTTATCCCTGAAAAAAGCCAAAACGAATAGAAGGTATTCAAGGCATCATACGAAGAGGGGTCAAGTGTTGAAAAGGAATAGCCCTGAACGCTTACCTTAGATCTCTTTAGCCTCCAATTTCCTGTCGATGATATCGAGGGCATCGTTGACGGTTTGCATTCGATCCATATCCTCATTTTCCAATTGTATGTCAAAAGCGTCCTCCACATCCAATATGATATCCACCAAATGAGCCGAGTTGATATTCAATTCATTTAGGAAATTACTGGTCGGAGCAATAGCATCAACCGAAACGTCTTCGGGCAGATACACTTTAATAATGTCTTTCAAAATCTGATATTTGGCTTCTTCTCCCATAGTAGCTCTTTATTTACAATGCTGAACGTTTGTTCGGCAGTGAGATTCCTACTTTTCAAATCGAAGTCCTATTAGATAACTTCCTTTTGAAACTCCTTAAAAATAACACAAGCATTCACATCCCCAAAACCAAAACTGGCCTTTGCAATGATTTTGGGATGAAAGGGTAATGTTTTATGTGGGATTTTGGTCCCCGAAATGAGCCCCAAGATTTCTGGATGTACATCCTCACAATTGACGTTCCCAAATAGTATTCCTTCCCGAAACTGCAATACCGTACCTACGCATTCAATACTTCCAGCGGCAGCCAAACAATGCCCTATCGTTCCTTTGAAGGAGTTGATATAAGGAAATGATACCCCTTCCCGGTCCAAAGCAGCACTCCAATTCGCAATTTCAAGCACATCCTTTGAGGTGGCTGTCAAGTGACCGTTAATGGCCTCAATGTCATTTGCTGTAATTCCGGAATTAATTACCGCATTGCGGATACAGCGTTGCACGGCAACACTATTGGGCGCGGTCATAGATCCCTCGCCCCGTTGACCGCCACTATTGATTTCCCCTCCCAAGACCTCTGCATAAATTCTGGCACCCCGTTTTTGGGCACTGTTTAAGGATTCCAAAACCAAGGCTCCTGCCCCACTTCCAGGCACAAATCCCTTTGCGGAAGCGCTCAATGGTCGACTTGCTTTGGATGGTGTATCGTTATACGTTCGGGGCAATATACGCATGGCATCAAAACCTCCCCAAACATAAGGGCCACTATCACTACAGCTCCCCGTCAACATAATTTCCGCCTTACCGGCAGCAATGCGTTCATAAGCCATTAACACCCCTTCTGTTCCTGTCGTGCAGGCCGAGGAATTGGTGGTAACCTGATTCCCACACCCCAAAATACCCCCGAGGTAGGCACTGATGCCACTGGCCATGGTCTGTAAAACCGTAGTGCTTCCAAGGCGTCTTACCTGCTTATCATCAACCAGATGTATGGATTCCCGAAACTTATCTACCCCAAGGATACCCGTGCCAAAGAGAACACCTCGTTCCCAATCAGGTTCATCGGAGGCATTTTTATCCAACCCTGCATCTGACCAGGCATCAACACCGGCAATCACCCCATAGACAATTCCTGTGGCATTCAATCCTCGCTGTTGCAATGGAGTAAAATAATTGTTCAAGATATTATCCTTGACCAATGGTTCTCCGGCTACTTGGCATCCGAAATCCAATTCTTCCAGTTTTGACTGAAACCGAATACCACTTTTACCGTCTCGCAAAGCGTTGGTGAAATCAGATAGGCCCACCCCATTTGGGGCACATACGCCCAATCCCGTGATTACGACACGCCTATCCATTTACATCGCCCTTTAACATGCCTGCCAAAACTCCTTTACATACCATATCGTCATTTGTATCATACATACGTACTTCGCATTTTAATTTATGGAATCTATAGTAGATTTTTTTAGAGACCACCTTCACTTTTTCTCCGGGTAATACGGGTTTATAAAATTCCATTTGGGAACTGCTCAGCCCTATTTTTGGGTTTTTAACTTCTTGCTCCCCATGTAACAGAAAGATACCTAGGCAAACTAGCCCGATTTGGGCACAGCACTCGGTCAGGATAACCCCTGGGGTCACCGGGTTATCCTTAAAATGTCCTTTGTAAAAATCCATTTCCTTCCGAAACGTAAAATCTCCCTCCACACCCATGTCATCAATATGCTCCACTGCATCCACGAAAAGGAAAGGGGCTTCATAGGGCAACTGTTTTAGGATAGTGTCTGTAGTCATCGCTTATTGAATTAAATCATCTTAAACTTTCGCCCCCATCTACCTTGATCACGGTGCCCGTAATCCATTTTGCCTCATCCAGGGTAAGCAGATAGGCAACATTGGCAACATCCTCGGGGGTCGTCAGTCTTTTATTGGGATTGCGTTCCAAGGTATGGGATTTGATTTTTTGATAGCCTGGAATCATTGCAAAAGACTTGGTTTCGGTAACTCCCGCTTGTATGCAATTCGCCTTGATGCCCATTGACGCAAATTCCAAGGCTATGTTTCGGGTAAGTGCTTCCAAGGCAACCTTGGCCACGGAAACCGCTCCGTAACTGGGTAACGCCCGTGTATTGCCCTCACTGGTAAAGGAAATAATGCGGGCATCTTCAGAAAACAGATCGGCATACACCAAAGCTTTTGTCCATTCGTATAGACTCAAGGCCATGGCTTCAAAGGTTATTTTAAGATCTTGATCGCTCAAGGCCAAGGATTTATTTGCATGCATAGGTTTTAAACTTCCTTTGGCAATACTGTGTACCAACACCCCGATTTTATGTTCTTTAGGCAGCAAGGCTTGAATTTCATGGATCAATTCCTTTCGCTTTTCGCTTTGGACGGCATCCGCATTAAACGTCTTGCATTGTACCCCATGGGAGGTGATTTCATCAAATTCCTTGTTCAATTCCTTTACATCCGCTCTTCGGTCCCTGTGTATGATAATGATATCAAATCCATGTCTCGCCAATTTTTTGGCCGTTGCCAATCCTAAACCGCTACTCCCTCCCAATATCAATGCCCAATCTTTCTTCATATTACATCTATTTATTCAGATACCACAACTTGTTACCACTCCAGCAATACCCTTTGGGCGGAAAATCCTGGCCCAAAACTCAAAATAAGTCCCTGATCCCCCTGGGGTATTTCTTTAGCCATAAAGCGTTCCAAGACATAAAGGACGGTAGCACTACTCATATTACCGTAAAGGCGTAACACCTCCCGGGTATCATCGATATTCTTACCCAATGCACCAAAAAGCTCCTCCACGGTCTGTACGATTTTCTTGCCTCCGGGATGAAAAATCAAATGGTCTACCCTGGCAATGTCACTTCCATTCTTCTCTAGAAAGGGATGCACGATAGCGGGGAAATGTTGTGCAATAGTTTCTGGTACGGCAGGATCCAAGATCATTTTCAATCCATGATTGGTAAGATCGAAGCCCATGAGATGGGTGGCATCCCTAAAATGATACATTTCTTCCCCGACAATACGTGGGCCTTGTGCATTTTCCTCGGAAGAAAGGAGAACGCAGGCTGCGCCATCACCGAATATGGCCGCACTGACCATATTGGCCATTGAAAAATCATTCAATTGAAAGGTGGCTGTTGGACTCTCAACGGAGACCACTGCTATTCTTTTGTTCGGATTGGATTTTAAGAAATTGTGGGCATAAATCAATCCAGAAACCCCAGCCGCACAACCCATTTCCGTTACTGGCAACCGAACGATATCCTGTCGTAGATCCAAGGCATTGATCAAATAAGCATCCAATGAAGGGATCATGATACCCGTACAGCTTACGGTAATGATATAATCCAACGAATCTGGTCGCCAATCCGCCTTTTCCAAGGCTTTTTTCAAAACGGTAGTCCCTAAATTTTTGACCTCCCGAATGTAGATCGCATTCTTCTCCTCTAAAGAGGTCGCTAAAAATACTTCCTCTATGGGCATAATCCCGTAGCGCGTATCCACGGCCGCACCTTCGAATATTTTAATCACCTTACGTCTAAATCGCGCATCCTGACCTTGAAGCCAAAATTCAACAAAAGGCAATATATCCTTCGTCTCCCGGCAGTATAGCGGTAATTCTGTGGTTACGGCAACAATTCTTGAATCATTCATAGGAACTTGATTGTTGCTTTTTCCTTATAATCCAGACATATCGAAAAGCCCATTTCCAGGATATTTCATGATCAACATGGGGCAATGATTTGGAAAGCGCCCATAATTCCGATTTCCGAAATGCTCTTCTGATGGAGGTCAATCCGTCTACCTTAGCAACTTTTGTTTTTATAAAAATAAGGCTAAATACTTTAAATAGATAATAGGCTATGGCACTACGATGTAGATCATTGATAACCACCCCAATGGAGGCCAACTTGGTAAACTGTTGGACAAAATCCAGAATTTCTGAATTTTTAAAATGATGCAAGGTCAGGGTGGTGATTACAATATCGCAGGCAAAATCAGAAAAATCAGCCTTGAGGATATCCTTTTCATAATAGGTTATTTCAGGAAAATTGACCGATGCAGTCCGTGCCAAGGTCAATGCATCGCTATTTAAATCCATACCGATCAACTGCACCTCAATATTGCGTTTTCTAGCGGTCTTTGCGAGTGCCCGCAGCATATTTCCTTGGGCACAACCCATATCCAAAATCGTATATGATTTTCTTGGATGCTCCTGAATCAACCTAAAGACAGCGTTTATGGTAATGGCGTTACCCCCGAGCAAGCGGTTCACCCTATCGATGTCCTTCAAAACGACTGCCAGTTGTGTGATGGTCCCAGGGTAGTCATCCAATAGCTCTTTCTGGTCACTTCGGGTCTTAAAATCAATCATTATACAATGGTTTTCCCATGGGTTTTATTAATTATGAATCTCAAAAGACTTTTTGAATTACCGACCGTTTTAATACCAACCTCAAGATACTTTTTTTGAAGTAACACATGTTGTAATTTTCTACCATACCATAATCGTTGTTTAAAGGTTCGATTCCAAACACTCAAATAATCCTGTTCCATTTGGGAGCGGTCATAGGTAGCATTTCTAAAATATTCGCCTATTACCGTTGAGGCAAGTTTAGCACTATGTATGGCCATTGCCATGCCATTACCACAAAGCGGATGAATGAGTCCTGCCGTATCACCGCACATCAAAATATGGTCAACAATGGGCTTTTTCTTTTGAAATGAAATCTGGGCTATCGTCAAGGGACTGTCAAAAACAGGTTGGGATTCATTTAAAAACTGTTTCAAAAACTTATTTTCGGCGACTACAATTCGATTGAATTTTGCAATATCATTATATCTTTTGAAACTTTCGTAGGTAGTCAAATAGCAAAAATTCACGGCACCACTCTCGGTTCTAGAGAGACCTCCATAGCCTCCTTCAAAGTTATGCAGTGCGACCAGGTTTTGAGGAAAACTTGGATGGCTAAAATGTCCTTTGACGGCCAACCAACCCTGTTTTTCAAAACTAAAATCGCGCCTAAGGGCCTTATCCAAGGCCGACCTTTTGCCATAAGCACCAATGACCACTTTGGCATAAAGTGATTCATTGTTGGTCTTTACATTGAATCGGTCATTTTGGTACGTAACCGATGTCACCTTTGAAAAATTGCATAGAACTCCTTGGCCGATTGCCTTTTTGTACAATAAATGGTCAAAGGCATACCTGCTCATACCCATTCCCCCCAAAGGAAGTTTGGTTGCTGCCTTGTACCCAGAGAGCGTACTTATTTCGAAGTCGGTGATAGCTACAGCACCTTTTGCCAATAAATCAATTCCCAACCGCTCTAGGTATGGGCGTACTTCATTGGAAACATATTCCCCACAAACCTTATGATGGGGATAGGTATTGACTTCAAAAAGAACCACATCATATCCCTGTTGGGATAAATCAACAGCTGCGGTAAGTCCTGCTAGCCCCCCTCCGATTATAATTATATCATGTACGACCACTTTTGGTAAGGTACATAATTCCACAAAAAAATCCCGGCCATACATGCCGGGATTCCTATTAAAAACGTTTTGTGATTATCCCTTGGTTTTCTCAATGGCTTCTTCCTTAAGGTCATCATTGGCAAAAATGGCCAATTCTACCCTACGGTTTTTAGCTTTACCTTCTGACGTGGTATTATCAGCCTTTGGCTGATTTTCCCCATACCATTTTATTGTGAAACGGTCCACACCAATACCTTTGGATATCAGATAGTTGGTGACCGATTCTGCGCGTTGTTGCGACAACTTCATGTTATAATCTTCAGGTCCTGCACTATCGGTATGTCCTTCAACCAAGACATTGGAATCGGGATATTCCTTTAGAATACCTGCCAATTTATCAAGCGTTGCGGCAGAAGTACCTTTTACATACGACTTGCTCGTATCAAAATAGACGCCAGCTTCCTCATTAAAGACCACATTAATTCCTTCCCCTACTCGAGTAACCTCTGCACCAGGAATTTCTTCTTCTATCCGTTGGGCCTGTTTGTCCATTCTATTTCCGATATAACCCCCAGCAGCACCACCGATTACAGCTCCTAGTATGGCACCCAAAGCCGTATTGTTGCCACTTCCTACATTGTTTCCGATGACACCACCGATAACCGCACCACCGGCAGCACCTATTCCGGCTCCCCTTTGGGTCTTATTGGTATTCTGTACCGCCTTACAGCTAATTGTTAACGAAGCGACCATTAGTACGGACATGCCGTAAATTGCAATTTTTCTCATCTTTATATTATTGATTTTTGGTAAATGAATATACGATAGTAATGGGCTCCCCTTCAACACTAACACGCGATTTCAGAACCATTTGGGAATCTTCGAGGTTGGCAATATCCAAACGATACCCTAAACCCCCTGAAATATCCTTGTATTTTGAATCAATGGCTTTAAATTGCAGTTGCCCTGTATTCAAAATGGACCATCTGAAAAAACGTTCCCCTCCAGAACAATTATCACTACTCTCGATAATATAACTCCCTGTATTGTTATTGTTTCTAAAGTACCATTCAGTACCCTCAAAACATGATGCGTCCGCATCATTGAAGAGTATAGAGGTAAATTTACCCTCATTGTCTTCATAGGTAACCGTGTTCAAAAGCCATGGACCATTAATGGTTTTTTGAAGATTGGCGGTTCCTTTTGTTGAAGGAACTCCCTTTGGGGCATTACAGGAAGCAAAAAGCAATGGTAATAGTACTACTGATAAGAGCATCAATTTTTTCATCATTATTATATTTTTTTAAAACATATATACGTATCAATAATCGAGTTGGATGTATATTTTCGATAAAAAGTAAAGTTTTCAATCTATTTTCGGAGCATAAAGTCAATATGCCAATAACGCCATTAAAGCGTCTTCGAACCGGCTTTTGGACAAATAATTGTCTTCCAGGTTCTTGGCAAAAGGAATTGGGGTTTCTAAACTGGCAACACGTTTAATAGGAGCATCAAGATATTCAAAACAATTCTCGACCACTAAGGCGGAAATATCACTGGCGATACCTCCAAATAGGCTGTCTTCTTGAAGAATAATGAGCTTCCCCGTCTTCTTTACCGAGGTGAATATCGCTTCAATATCCAAAGGCTGTAAGGAGCGTAGATCGATCAAGTCTGCCTGTATGTCTTTGTTTTTATCCAAGGTTTCCATGGCCCAATGTACCCCTGCCCCATAGCTCACAATACTTATATCTTCCCCTTTCTTCAAAAGGCTGGCTTTTCCTAACGGAAGTGTATAATATTCCGTGGGGACATTTTGATAGATACTGCGGTACAATGCCTTATGTTCAAAAAACAATACGGGATTGGGGTCATTGATTGCGGTGGCCAACAGGCCTTTGGCATCATAGGGAAAAGCCGGATACACTACTTTCAGACCAGGTATTTTGGTGAACCAGGCTTCGTTGGTCTGTGAGTGAAATGGTCCTGCCGCCACCCCACCCCCACAAGGCATACGAATGACCACATCGGCTTTCTCCCCCCATCGGTAATACGACTTGGCCAAATAATTGACAATGGGATTAAAACCCGAACTCGCAAAATCAGCGAACTGCATTTCCATAAGGGCTTTCATGCCATTGATCGAGAGGCCCATGGCCGTTGATACAATGGCCGATTCACAAATCGGGGTATTCCGAACACGCGCTTTGCCATAGGCTTCGACAAAACCGGCGGTAATTTTGAAAACACCACCATATTCCGCGATATCCTGCCCAAGGAGAACAAGGTCGTCATGCTTATCCATAGACTGCCGCAGCCCGTCAGAAATAGCGTCGACCAATCGAATGTTCTTCATAATAGAGCCCGGTTCGACCGGTTCATACAGCATCTCTTGATACACATTTTTCACCTCTTTATCCGTATCGGGAATAATTTCACTTTCGGCAAAGGCTACTTTGAGATTATCATCGATCTCTTGGCTGATTTCCTTTTTTAGGGTCGCTTCCTGTTCCTCAGAAAGCAGGTTTTCCATACGTAAATAACGAACATAGTTATCAAGCGGGTCCTTGGCCGCCCACTGCTCCAATAGTTCCTGTGGGACATACTTCGTGCCACTGGCCTCTTCATGACCCCGCATTCGAAAGGTTTTGAACTCCACCAATACAGGCCGTGGTTTTTCGCGCATGTCCTTGCAAAGTGCATCGATCTTGGTATAGACTTCCAGTATATTATTTCCGTCAATGATATGCGATTCCATACCGTACCCCACTCCCTTGTCCGCTATATGTTCACATCTGAATTGTTCATCGGTAGGCGTTGATAATCCATAGCCATTATTCTCTACACAGAAAAGGACGGGCAGCTCCCATACTGCCGCGATATTCAAGGCTTCATGAAAGTCTCCCTCACTGGTAGCTCCTTCCCCTGTAAAAACGGCAGTAACCCGTTTCCTTTTATGTAAAACATCGGCAAGGGCAATACCATCGGCAACCCCTAGTTGGGGTCCCAGATGTGATATCATACCCACTATTTTATATTCCTGGGTGCCAAAATGAAAACTGCGGTCACGCCCATTGGTGAAGCCATTTGCCTTGCCCTGCCATTGTGAAAAAAGTCGATGTAAGGGAATGTTTCGAGTGGTAAATACCCCTAAATTACGATGCATGGGCAGCATATACTCCTCAGGATCCATGGCCATGGCCACACCTACCGAAATGGCCTCCTGTCCGATACCACTGAACCATTTCGATATTTTGCCCTGTCGCAATAAGATCAACATCTTCTCCTCGATCATTCGAGGTTTCAACATCGAGGTATAAAGCTTCAGCTTTAATCCATTATCCAGGTTGTAATTGACATAGTCCATACCAAGTGAAATGAAGCGTTTTTTTTAAGTCGCATAAATGTAATAAAAAAGAAAGCAGGCACGCTATATGGGCCACCCTTTAAATCCAACATAAATTTGTAAATTGGCACCAATTAAAGAACGATTATGAATACCATACCCAATGTGGATTTAAAGGATTTTGTTTCTGGAGATCCCCAACGAAAACAGAAATTCATTACCGAAATAGGGAATGCCTTCGAACAAATCGGTTTTGTGGCCTTAAGTGGACATTTTCTTCCGGATATCTTGGTTGACAATCTCTATACTGAGGTGAAGAATTTCTTCAATCTCCCCCAGGAAATTAAAGATAAATACGAAATCGAGGGTATCGGGGGACAACGCGGATACACCTCCTTCGGGAAAGAACATGCGAAAGGGAGAAAAGAGGGTGATCTTAAAGAATTCTGGCATTTTGGCCAATATGTAGTCGATAACCCCAAACTGGAAGCCGAATATCCCGACAATGTTATGGTCACGGAATTGGAAAAGTTCAATGCAGTCGGTAAGGAAACCTATAAAATGTTGGAAAAAACAGCGAAACATGTACTTCGTGCCTTGGCGTTACATTTAGATCTTGATGAATATTATTTTGATGAGTATATAATGAATGGCAACTCCATTTTAAGGCCCATCCACTACCCTCCTATTACCCAAGAGCCCAAAAATGCCGTTCGTGCGGCCGCCCACGGTGATATTAATTTGATTACCTTGTTAATGGGTGCCCATGGTCGCGGATTACAGGTCATGAACCATAACGGGGAATGGATCGATGCCATCGCCAGACCCGACCAATTGATGATCAACGTTGGTGATATGCTTTCTAGATTGACCAATAACAAACTTAAATCAACGATCCACCAAGTGGTGAATCCCCCTAAGGAATTGTGGGGCACCTCCCGTTATTCCATACCCTTTTTCATGCATCCAATAAGTGAAATGCCTTTGAACTGTCTGGAGCATTGTGTGGACGGGAAACATCCGAAGCAGTTTGAGGATATTACTGCAGGTGAATTCTTGCATGAACGTTTGGTTGAATTGGGATTGATTAAAAAATAATCATTTTTTAATGGAGTATCGTCAAACTGTGTAAGAGCACCCTATGAATTGTTCAAAAAAAATGTTTTGGCTTATCCCTTTTGTCGTTTTGCAATCGTGCACCCAAAAGGAAGCAACAAGAGTGGAACGCTTCCCAAATGTGCTGTTTATATTGGTGGATGATCTTGGGATCAAGGATTTAAATTGTACAGGGAGTACGTATTATGAAACTCCGAATATTGACAAAATCGCAAAAGAGGGTGTGGTATTCACGCAGGGATATGCTGCGAGCCGTGTATGCAGTCCATCAAGAGCCAGCCTAATGACCGGAAAATTTACGGCAAGACATCATATTACGGATTGGATCGGGGCAAAATCAGGTACGGCTTGGCGCGACCTTAAGAGGTACGATAAGTTATTGCCAGCCGAATATACCCATAACCTGTCGAAGGAGGACATCACTATTGCGGAGGCCATGAAGAATGCCGGATACAAAACATTTTTTGCCGGAAAATGGCATTTAGGTAATGAAGGTTCATATCCCGAAGACCACGGATTTGATGTAAATGTTGGAGGATGGGACAAAGGTAGCCCTATGGGTGGCTATTTTTCGCCATGGGACAACCCAAAGCTTGAAAACAGTCAGGATGGGGAGAATCTATCCTTGCGTTTAGCAAATGAAACAGCTCAATTCATCGAACAACATAAAGACACTACCTTTTTCGCCTTTCTTTCATTCTATGCCGTACACGGACCGATCCAAACCACTCAGGATAAATGGAGGAAATACCGGGACAAATCCGTAGCAAGAGGCATAGCCGATACAGGATTTAAAATGGAACGGAATTTACCCATACGTCAAGAACAGGACAATCCTGTTTATGCAGGGTTGGTAGAAACCATGGATGATGCGGTAGGCATTGTGCTGAACACGCTTAAAGAGTTGGGATTGGACGAAAATACGATTGTGGTTTTCACCTCTGACAATGGTGGAGTGTCATCGGGGGACTCCTTTTCAACATCGAACCTTCCTTTTAGAGGAGGAAAAGGGTATCAATGGGAAGGTGGCATACGGGAACCTTATTTCATCAAGGTGCCTTGGTTGAATGTAAATGGAAATGAAATTGACTATCCCGTTTCCGGCACCGATTTATATCCCACTATATTGGATTTGGCAGGTATTGATCTTTTGCCTGGGCAACATTTGGATGGTGTTAGCCTAAAACCTCTGATAGAAGGGGATACTTTAAATGAAAGACCCTTATTTTGGCATTATCCCCATTATGGCAATCAAGGGGGTGACCCTTCTTCGATAATTCGGCAAGGAAAATGGAAATTGATCCATTATTGGGAAGACAACAGCAATGAGCTCTACGATTTGCAACGCGATCCCAGCGAACAATTGAACATTGCAGCCCAAAATACTGAAAAAACGGAAGCATTATACCATAAATTAAACGCATGGCTGAAAGAAGTAAATGCCAATATGCCCGAAGTTGACACAGCCTATGATAAAACCCTTGATCTTGAAAGGGATTCCATGATCCGAGCTGAATTGTGGCCAAGTCTGGAACAAGAGCGTAAGGATATGCTTAAGGAAGATTTTCAGCCCAATGCTGATTGGTGGGGAAGCAAAGTGACAAAGGATTAATAGTGCAGCAATCAAAATGATTGAACAATTAGAGAATAAATGGACTTAAACGATCAACTTAAAAACCTATTTCCGGACCACGTTTCATCTGAAGAACCGTTAACCCCAAAAAAGCCTGATATTTGGCTTCAGGATGACCCGATTATCTGTAAGTATGAAAAACGCAAAGGCAAACCCATTACGATTTTGGAAGGTTACACCGGTGCAGATGACGATTTTAAGAAATTGGCCAAGGAGTTGAAGACCAAATTAAGTGTTGGTGGCACTTTTAAGGAAGGGCGTATCATCATACAAGGCGATTACCGTGATAAAATTATGCAATTACTTCAAGATAAAGGTTTTAATGTAAAACGCGTAGGAGGATAAATAGATACAAACACGAAGTTAATTTTAAAGGGTTGCGTAGTTTTCTGTTAATTTTTTTTGTAATATTCGATTAAATGTTACTTTTATTGGTCAAAACCTAAACTACACCTTAGAATGAGTTCCCTATTACATATTACCAACGGTGACAACCTGACGAATAGATTGGGCTCCATGGACTTAAAAGGAGACATTATCACATGGCGGGAAATGCTTTGTGAAGGACGAACTTTGACCAATGTTGGTAGTGAAACCTTTTGGAAAACACGCTTCGAATTTCTAAACAAGAACTACAAAGTTTCAAAATCGTGGTTTATTGAAAAAACATTAAAGGAATATCGTTCCCTCTGCAATCATAAGCAACAAGATCAAATCGTACTTTGGTTTGAATACGATTTGTTTTGTCAAATCAATATGTTGGCGGTCATCAGTTGGTTAAAGTCCCATCGTAAGTATGCCCATATTACGCTCGTATGCAGTGGCAAGGAAGATGAGACCGATAAATTATATGGCCTTAATGAACTTTCCAATGAAAAACTGATGCAGCTCTATGAAAATAGGATTGAACTTTCACAGGACGACATAGAATATGCGGATTACGTATGGCAATTGTATTGTAGCGACAATCCGATTCGTTTGGAAAACCTTACCGATTTCAACAATTTTCAATTCAATTACCTTTCAGGGGCCATTAAAGCACATTTAAAACGATTCCCCACGATTAGAAACGGACTCAACGAGGTAGAAAACCATCTGTTGCAGTTATCTGTCGATAAAAAACCGAAAACCAAAAAGGAGCTATTGAATACTGTGCTCAAGGATCAAGGCTTGTATGGCTTTGGAGATTCGCAATACGAACGTATCATTTCTACCCTTAAGCCCCTCTACACGTCATTCAATCCCGTACGATTATCCAAAAAAGGCAAGGAAATCCTTGAGGGACAAACCAGTTATTATGCATGCATCCAAGACAATGACGCTTATTTAGGGGGCGCCTTGAAATACAATTACCTGTACAACACGGAATCGGACAGAATACTAAAATTGTAGTATGTTAGAAGCTTCCGAGCTCATTTTGAATGCCGATAAGAGCATTTATCATCTCAATTTACTACCAGAAGACATATCGGATATTATTATCGTCGTGGGCGACCAAAATCGGGTGGCCCAAGTTTCTTCGTATTTTGATACTATCGAGATCAAGAAATCAAAACGGGAATTCATTACCCATACCGGGGTGCTGCATGGAAAACGTATCACGGTTTTATCTACAGGTATCGGCGCCGACAATATCGATATCGTCCTAAATGAATTGGATGCTCTAGCCAACATCGATTTCATTACCCGAACCGTTAAAAAGGAATTTACCCGACTTAAAATTGTGCGTATTGGCACGTCTGGCGCAATACAGCCCGATATTCCTGTCGATTCTTTTGTTTTGAGCGAATATGCCTTTGGTTTTGATGGGGTCTTGCATTTCTATAAGAACGAAGGTATAGTGAACGATGACTTTTCAAAGGCTTTTGTAGATCATGTCGACTGGTCAACCAAAAAACCTTGGCCCTACCTCGTTAAAAGCGATGATGATTTACGTGCCAAGCTTGTATCAAATCGTATACGATTAGGTGTAACGGTTACCAACTCAGGATTTTATGGTCCACAAGGACGAAAACTTCGGTTAGACCTACAGGATCCCGACTTCAATCATAAAATGCAGTCCTTTACCCATGAAGGGATGCAGATTACCAACCTGGAAATGGAATCATCGGCGCTTTATGGACTCAGCAAACTGCTAGGGCATCAGGCGGTCTCCTTAAATTGTATTATTGCGAATCGGGTACTGGGTGAATTTTCACAAAACCCCCGAAAGACCATCGATCATTTGATCGAATACACCTTGCAGCGATTAACCACAGGTTAGGTGTACTGTTTCAACTTATAGATCCCGTTATTGGCAAATCATTTGTAGCATGCTGCAAGTTGATTTTAGTAACTTAGCACTCAGATTCAGAATTAAAACCCATGAAAAAAGTCAGGATAATAGGTGTCCCCGAACATTTTAACTTGCCATGGCATATGGCCATTGCGGATGGCGCTTTTGAAACGCGCGGAATTGATCTAGAATGGACGGATATTCCTGAAGGAACCGGTAAAATGTGTCAAATGCTGAACGATGGGGAGACTGATTTGGCCATAATCCTCACCGAGGGACTGATAAAAAGTATCACGGAAGGAAATCCATCTAAAATTGTACAGGAATTCATTGCCTCTCCCCTGCAATGGGGAATTCATGTTGGGGCCAAAAGCGATTTTAAAGCCATTACCGACTTAAAGAATACAACAGCCGCCATCAGCCGATTCGGGAGCGGAAGCCATTTGATGGCCTATGTAAATGCCCAAAATGAAGATTGGGATACTGAAAACTTGGATTTTTCGGTAATCAACGACGTGAACGGTGCAGTAGCGGCCCTCACCCAAGGGACGGCTGATTATTTTATGTGGGAACATTTTACCACAAAACCCTTGGTTGATAATGGCACTTTTCGTCGATTGGGGGATTGCCCTACCCCTTGGCCTTGTTTTGTAGTTGCCGCAACTGATAAATTCCTTGAAGAAAACAAATCACTTTTAAAACATATTTTGGAAGTCATCAATCTATACACGAGCGAATTCAAACAGATCCCGAGCATAGATCGAACCTTGGCCAACCGTTACGAACAACAGTTGGCAGATATACAGGAATGGCTCTCCCTAACACGATGGAGCCAAAGGCAATTGGAATTGCAAACCCTTGAAAAAGTGCAAGATACATTAATTGACTTAAAGCTGATTGATAAAAAATTAAAGCAAGCTGAAATTTTAGAAAATTTTAATACTTAGGGGCTTGACATGCCCTGATTTCGTTTTTAATTTTAGGACTGAATTAAAATGGAACACTGATTGAATCCTGTATTATTATGAATTCCAGCCTTGTTTCGATAGCGAGATTACTTTCTTTTCTTTTACTGCTGCTAGGTAGCACCAGTTCAAATGCACAGACCTATTATGCCTTGCAAATCGATAGGAATATTCGATTCAAGGCCGCCGATATCACTGCGCAATACCAACCTAGGTTGGTCATGGGTGTGGATCAGGCTTTGGCATTTCAAGAAACGGTTGCTCGGTTTTTGGTGAAGAATAAAGCCGTTGAAGAGGACCTTACCTTATCGCCGAAGGCCAAGTATGAATGGTTGAAGCGATTATCGAGTCGCGAAACTTCTGAAATGGCCGATGTATTGGAATCGTACCGCTGGCAGGAATACATGCGCATAAAACCGGAAATTCAGCCCATCCCCAAACCGGAAAAGGCCAATGGTTTTCAAGATGCCATTGTAGTTCTCGATACTACCAATCAATAGGGTCTTTACCCAACTTCCTTAAAATGTCATTGGTCTTGCTGAAATGTTTGTTCCCGAACCAATATCCCCGATTCGCACTTAAGGGCGACGGGTGGCCAGAGGTAAGGATATAATGCTTGTCCTTATCGATGAGCGCTGCCTTTTTCTTCGCAAAACCGCCCCATAGCAAAAACACAACCCCTTCCTTTTGATCTGAAATGATCTTGATCACACTGTCGGTAAAGGCTTCCCATCCTTTGCCCTGATGGCTACCGGCCATGTGCGCCCTCACGGTCAATGTTGCATTTAAAAGCAATACGCCTTGGTCTGCCCAATGCTCGAGATTACCGCTCTGTGGATAGGGTTTTCCCAAATCGGTCTCGATTTCCTTAAATATATTGATCAAAGAAGGCGGATGGGGAATACCGTCCTGTACCGAAAAACAGAGACCGTTCGCTTGTTTTGGGCCATGATAGGGATCCTGCCCTATGATAACCACCTTGGTTCTTTCAAACGGACTATGATCAAAAGCGGCAAAAATCTGTTTGCCCGGAGGGTAACAGTGATGTTCCATATACTCGGACTTTACAAAATTGACCAAATCCATAAAATAGGGTTGTTCAAATATGGGGCCTAAAGGGAGCTTCCAGCTTTCATGTATACTTACAGTCATTCTAACGGCTTTTCATAATCAATTAGATGCAAGCCTCATTTGGAAATCTAAGTTCCCCACAAAGCATTGCATTTATAGTGGCTTTAAAATTACTTAAAATTCAGGGAACGGGATATGTGTTTCGTCCTTGGTAAAGAGACCAAAATCACCTAACTTCGTTAGCATTAAGGATACGGTTCCACAAATAAGCCCAACATGAAGGAAAAAACGCGAATAAACGGTATTGAACGACGTGTATTTTTACAGCGGGGAGGCCTGTTCGCAGCCTCTGCATTGATTTTACCTACAATCAATTATGGGTTGTTCGGAGCCTCTGAACACTTGGATTCCGAAAGTACGGTACCCACAGTAATGCTCAATAATGGACTGTACATGCCCATGATCGGTTTTGGCACCCATTCCCTTAAAGGGGATACCTGTGTACGAAGCGTTGCAGAAGCAATATCAGTTGGTTTCCGTTTGATCGATACTGCTACCGTGTACGGCAATGAGGAATACGTCGGGGAAGGAATAAAGCAGAGTGGTATATCAAGAGAGGAATTGTTCATTACTTCAAAACTTTGGGTAAGCGATTCCGGGTATGAAACCACAAAGCTGGCTTTTGAGACCTCCTTAATGAAGTTGGGCCTTGACTATTTGGACCTGTATCTTATACATCGCCCAAGAGGAGACGTAAAAGGAACCTGGAAGGCTATGGAGGATCTTTATAAGGAAGGCAAGATCAAGGCGATCGGCTTGAGTAATTTTGAACCGGCACAACTTGATGAATTATTGGCATACGCCACCGTAAAACCCACGGTCAATCAAATCGAAACCCATGTTTTCTTCCAGCAGCAAAAAGCTCATGCCTATTTAAGGCAAAAAAAGATACAAATGGAAGCATGGTCGCCATTTGCCGCAGGTCGTAATGGGATGTTCACCAATCCAACCCTCGCCGCTATTGGTAAAAAGTACAAAAAAAGCAATGCCCAAGTGTGTTTACGATGGCACTACCAAAGAGGGGTCATTGCCATCCCTAGGAGTTCCCAAAAGGCCCATATGATCGAAAATCTGGATATTTTCGACTTTGAGTTGAATGAGGCTGATTTGCAGAAGATAGCTACTTTAGACCTAGATCGCACCCAGTTTCCTGAATGGACTTAGATAAGACATCGATTATCGCTTTATGTTGAAAACTTCGAATAATTTGTATGGGATTTATCTTTAGAATACGTTGAAAAATTTTGAACTATACGTATTGGATGCTATAATCAACCTATGGTAAGCTGGCCAAAGTATAGTGATCAGCATCTCACCATTAAGATTAAATGCTCCCCACATTACTTATTCTTGATCCCATTTTTGGATGGAGTTATACTAAAGTTTCGTTTTTACTTGGAATTGTTATAAATGGACAGTTTAACCCCATAATTAAGTACAAATTTTACGAATAACGGTATGCGAAACATCAAAGATCAAATTCTTAATCCATCTCCAATGAAGCGGATAAATGGCTGCGTTGCAACTGCTGTGCGACAATTTTGTTTTGGGCTATCCGTTCCTTAAGGGCCAAGAGATAGGTAGTGGCCGCTGTATTTTCAGCAAGGTCGATCGCTTTTTGGGCCCATTCCATAGCGCCCTCCAAGTTGCCGTTCATCTCATTGTAAAAGGCCATATTATAACAGGCCTTTGCCTGTATTTTGATTGCGGCATGTGCGGTTTCCTGCTCCCAGAGCTCAGCGGCGGCATGCCAGTTTCCATCGGCGGCCAATTGTTTGGCTTCCATAAATTTTTCAGTACCCCGTACGTAATAATCCCGTACCAATTCTTTTTCTTGTGGCAATAACCGTTTTCCATACGAACTACCCGCTTGCATACTCTGTTCCAGCACTGCATCCCTACGATCTGTTATAGCATTCAAGGCATACATAGGATTTGTGCCTTGTGCGGTAGAGGTAATTTGTTCATTGAACACCAACTCATCCAATACCGTTTTATGGTACGGGTCATAGATACGCCATCCGTTTTCGATCAATGTTTCCAAGGTAACTTCATGCCCGGGAACCTTTACCATTTGCCGCATCATATTCTGTTCTTCGACAGCGGTCTTTTTTAAGGATAATTGGGTATCAGCCTCATAATACGCCAAGGAGAAAATGGCATCTACCTTATGGGTGTCACAAATCTCCTTTATGGTTTGCCACGGAATATTTTCTGAGGATACCAGACCATCCCCACCAATATTCACATCGGCAATCAATTGAATGGCGTCAAATCGTTGGTCTTTTTGCAATTCTTCAAAGAGACCTGTAATCGCCGCACTTATCCCTTCTTTTTCCAAATTTTGGTAACGTTGGGAGAGCATCTGCTCTAAACGGGACTTGAATTCGCTTCTTGGGCTGGCAGTACTTTCATTGATAATACCGATTTTGGTGATATTGGTTGCCAAGTCCACCGAAGCAGGTTCAAGGGCACTTAAGGTATGTTGTTTGGTCGCACTACAACTTGTAGCTAATGCCAAAACACCAAAAATTGCAACATATACGTATTTTTTTACCATGATACGGTCATTCTATGTTTATGATTCTATTTCGACAATTGCGCTTCCAATCGTCTTTGCTGGTTCACCCGGTATCTTAAGATATTCAAATAGGACAGGGCATCATTGATCTTGTAATCGGTGTACGATTTTGAGGCCCAATCGATCGCCGTATCGAGGTCACCATTGATTTCGTGGCTTATGGCCATATTATAACAGGCCCTTCCAGCCACTTTGGAGTCCGTATTCGAGGTCTCCAATTTCCAAAGTTCAGCGGCACCATCCCAATCACCTGCCTGGGCCCTTCGCTGTGCTATTTTGAAATTCTCGGTACCGCGAACGAAATAATCACGGTTTACCCGGTGTTTGTAAGGAATTAAGCGTTGAGCATAATCCATGCCCGTGTACTTGCTTTGGTGCAAAACGGCTTCCTTTCTACCTAAGATGGCCTCATATGCCTTTATGGGATTGATTCCTTTTCCCGAAGAAACGACATGGTCACTAAAAACCAGTTCATCGGCAATGCGTCTGCTGTAAGGGTCATACACGCGCCATCCATTCTCTATCAAGGTATTCAAGGTCAATTCGTGGGCCGGGACCGCTATAGCAATCCCGAGATCATTGGGAATTTGCATGGTGGTGGCTGTATAAGCCACTTTGGTATCGGTATCATAGAATTCCAAGGAGAATAGGGCATCGACTTTGTAGTGTTCGCAAAGGGATTCAATTTCATTCCAGGGTATCGTGGTTGGGAAAACACCCAGCCCTTTCCTTACACTTGGTAATGCATCGATGATGACTATTTCTTCCAAGTTCTGGTTTTGTTGCAATTGTTCTTGCAAGGCAATAATAGCGGCTTCGGCACCTTCCTTGTCAAGGTCCCTGCCTTCCACCGATAGGATTTTATCAATTTTATCGGCTATTTCGTTCCTCTCGGTAGGCAGACTGCGATTAATGATTCCGATTCGGGTCACCCCTTTAGAGAGGGTTACGGGAGCAGGCTCTACGGCGCTCATGGTCAGGTTGTTGGTGGCACTACAGCCCATTAAAAGCAACGTAATACTGACAAAAAGTAGGATTTGGTTTAGGCACTTCATTCAATTGGATTTTGTATACAACGTTAAAATGGGGGATTATCGTATGTAAACTCTTGCTAATTATGGGCTAAGTCTATGATTTATAATCATTTCGAACTATAAATAGCGTAAGAAGGGATTCAGTTCCGCATATCGGCCCTAAATAGTACCTTTGTCATCGATTATCAACGCAATGTCAAAAATTCATTCCAAAACATTACAAGACCTGGAGTTCGATACGGTGTTACAACAGCTTGCTGTTCGCTGTACTACCGAATTAGGCAAACAAAGAGCGTTGCAAATAACGCCATTGCCAGATGTTGAGGCCATACATAGAGAACTGGGCCAGACTTCGGAGTATGTGTCTTCCCTGGTCAGTGACAATCGAATTCCCAACCATGGTTTTGACAGCATAGACGGCGATCTGAAATTATTGAAGATCGAGAACACCACATTGGAAATCAGTGGATTTCGGCGTATAGGGAGTATTTGCAAGACCGTGACCGAGCATAAGAAGTTCTTTAAAAAATTTCAAGAATACTTCCCCATGTTGTTCGAGGCCAGTGTTGAAATACAACTGAATACGGAAATCCCAACCCATATTGATGGGGTAATCGACCGGTTCGGGGAAATTAAGGATACCGCTTCAGATCGATTGTTCAGCATTCGTCAAGAGATCAATCAGGTCAAAGGCAAGATCAACCAAAGTTTTTCCGCTGCCCTTAATCTTTATAAAACATCGGATTATCTCGATGATATACGAGAGTCCGTCGTTGAAAACCGTAGGGTTTTGGCGGTAAAGGCCATGTACCGTAAAAAAGTTAAGGGTTCCGTCATGGGGGCATCCAAAACGGGCAGCATTGTCTATATCGAACCCGAGGCGGCCTTGAAATACAGTAGGCAACTCAATAATCTGGAGTTTGATGAAAAGGAAGAAGTGCATCGCATCTTAAACGACCTCACTGCACGCATTCGCCCATTCGCCCCTGACCTATCGGCCTATCAGGAATTTTTGGCCCATATGGATATCACTGCGGCAAAGGCAAAATATGCCGCGGAGATGAACGCCATTCTGCCGAAGATAAGCGAGGATAGGAAGATGTTCTTACGGGATGCCTATCATCCTTTGTTGTATCTTAACAATAAACTGAAACGGGACAAAACCTATCCGCAGACTATAGCATTGCATCCCGAAAACAGGATCATCGTTATTTCGGGTCCCAACGCCGGTGGAAAAAGTATTACCCTAAAGACCATAGGTCTGCTTCAGTTGATGTTGCAGAGCGGATTGCTAGTGCCCTTACATGAACGTTCGACCATGTGTCTTTTTGAAAAGATCTTGACCGACATCGGGGATAACCAATCTATCGAAAACCATCTTAGCACTTATAGTTATCGTTTAAAGAACATGAACAACTTTTTGCGTAAATGCAATGAGCATACACTCTTCTTGATCGACGAATTCGGCACGGGCAGCGATCCCGAACTTGGAGGCGCCTTGGCGGAGGCTTTTTTAGAGGTATTCTATGAACGTGGTGCCTATGGTGTTATCACGACGCATTATGCCAATTTAAAAGCCCTTGCCGATGAATTGCCCCACACGACCAATGCGAACATGTTGTTCAATGCAAAGACCTTGGAGCCTACCTTTCAATTGGTATTGGGTGAGGCTGGTAGTTCGTTCACGTTTGAGGTAGCACAGAAAAACGGCATCCCCTACTCTTTGATCAATAAGGCAAAGAAGAAGATAGAGCGCGGAAAAGTGCGTTTTGATGCCACCATAGCCAAATTGCAAAAAGAACGCAGCAAAATGGCTGAAACAGGCTCTAAACTGCATGAAGAGGAGGTCAAGGCAAGGGAAGAAACCAGAAGGTTGGAGGAATTGAATTCTAAGATCCAGTCCAAATTGGAGAATTACCAGGAATTATATGATTATAACCAACGGATGATCTATTTGGGGAATAAGGTGAACACCGCTGCCGAAAAGTATTTTGAGGACAAGAAGAAACGGGTATTGGTTTCCGAACTTTTACGGATAGTAGAGACAGAGAATAGCAAACGTCAAAAGAAATCGGTGCGGGAGGTCAAGGCGGCCCGTGTGAAGAAGGTGCAAGTGGCCCAGGAAGTTGAAAAAAAGGTCAAGGTCATCCGGGAAAAAAAGAAGGTGGCCAGGAAAAAAGCAGTGGTTGCCGAGAAAAACAAACCGCGTCCGGTTTTCAGGATTGGGGATCGGGTGCGGATGGTAGATGGTAAGGCCGTAGGTACTATCGATAATCTGGAAAAGAACAAGGCCATAGTGAATTATGGCATGTTCACCACCAATGTAAGTGTGGACCAATTGGAGTTGGTGGAGGCCAAAAAGTAATGAGGATACTCCCCTATTTTGAGATATACGTATCTATAATATCAGTTAGTTACGATAAATCGTATATGATTTTGCCTGGGATTATCATACTTAGAATGGGTGCCTGAAAATTAGTCTTATTGTATTATATTGAATTAAATGGATTCCCATCTCAAAAGCGGAATTAAGAAATATGGTAACAGGAAAAAAAATAGTATTGTTTGATGGCATATGCAACCTTTGCAACCGTTCCGTACAGTTTATCATAAAACGTGATACGCAAGATGAATTTCGTTTTGCTACCCTACAAGGGGAAATTGGGCAACGCCTAATCTTGGAACGTACTATTGATACATCGAAGGTCGATTCCATCATCTTGATCGAGCCCGGAGTGGCGTATTATGTGAAATCGGACGCCGCCCTGGCAATCGGAATGCATTTAAAAGGTTATCGTACAATTTCAAAGGTATTGAATTTGATTCCCAGCACATTACGGGATATCGTATATGATTTTGTGGCTAGAAACCGGTACTCATGGTACGGAAATAAGGAACAGTGCATGATTCCCACACCTGAAATTAAGGCCAAGTTTTTGGATGCCTAAGCGAAAAGTTAGTTTGGTAGCTTATTAATATCAGGAAAATACCAATAGGTCAGTAAAGGATAGGTCCGTTTAAAGGGTCTGAAAGAAGAGCTGGATATACCGAAACAGGTTGGTTATGCCAATCTTAGTAAAGAGCGCTATAACAAGTTATGACTTCTCGGTGCAGTCAAAATGACTAACCAGACCGCACTAATTGTACTTACCTCATCGAAACCAAACGCTCCCTAATATTACCCCGAGGTTGCCGAAGTATAGGTTTTTATCAGAAACAGGACCATTTCACTATAACCGTCCCTCATATAAAGTATGCCTTACAGCGTGTCAAATCAGTCATGATCCACTACTTTTGCGGCAGTATTTAAGGGCTGGCATAAAGCGTATAACAGACCCTAAAATTGCATGGAATGAAACAGATATCGCATTTGATTTATGATTTTTTAGTCGACAAAGGAATCTCCACATCCTGGGCAGAAACCCTCAATATGCTCCTATTGCTATTGATAGTACTGATCGTACTATCAATAATCGACTTCTTTTTGCGAAGAGTAATCATAGGATTGTTCATTCGATTTTCAAAATCATCCGCAACACGTTTCGATGATTTATTGGTCAAGAACAAGGCACCGCGAAATTTTGCCCATATCATTCCAGTGGCCCTCGCCTATAAGGCGGTACCTGGAATTTTCATGGATTTCCCAAATACAGAGATCTTTTTCACCAAAACTTTGGAGGTTTTTGCCATCGTGCTGTTCCTTTGGATCATACGCAGTTTGTTACATACCGCCAAAGATTTTTTGAAAACAATACCCAGCTTAAAAGACAAGCCGATCGATAGCTATATTCAGGTATTCATGATTTTTGCCTGGGCCATTGTCTCGTTTTATATCTTTTCCATTGTCTCTGGTATGGAATTATGGAAATTCCTAACCGCCTTGGGTACGGCCTCTGCCGTGATCATTCTTATCTTTAAGGATACTATATTAGGCTTTGTGGCCAGTATACAGGTTTCCATCAACGATATGGTACGTATTGGGGATTGGATCACTTTTGAGAAATATGGAGC
>NZ_JBATHS010000377.1:0-2527 GCF_049667165.1 Maribacter sp. | reverse complement strand
AAAAAGACCTCAAACGACGGTTTTTAGTTTTACTTTTTTAAAGTGATACACGATACCGAATAAAGAGACCAATGCGGTAATCAAAAAGAAGACCATGCTTATGCTGATCGAGGTGTTCGCATCCAAGGCCAAAAGGGTAGCCCCATAAAAGAAAGTGACTTCACGGCTACCTATGCCACCTATGGTCAATGGCAATACCGATACGATTGAGGATAATAGGAAAATGAACAGATATGCAATCGTATTAAGTTGAATGGACAAGGAATGTAGAATAAAGTATACGCAAATCAATTGTGCCAATTGCACCAATGCCGATAAAGCAACCGATTTCCAAAATACCGGAAGCACATAATTAAAGAACCGTTTGTTCAAAATCCAAAAGACAACTATGGATAGTATCCCAAGGAGGCCTATAGGCACATTATAGGAATTCAACCAGGGGTTATTTAGAAGCAGCCCTAAAATACAGGCATACATAAATAACAACAACATGCCACTAAGTCTATCCAAAACCAATACAGCAACCGCCTTTTTGGTTCCTACCTGGAACTCTTTTTTAATGAGATAGCCCTTATAGGCATCCCCACCAATACCTCCTGGAAGGAAAAGGTTGTAGAACATACCCAATAGATAGAGCTTAAGGTTGCTCTTTTGGGTAAGCCGTATCCCGAGTTCATGAAAATATAGATTTAACCTTATAGCGGCCAATATCTTTGAAGCTGTGAAAAACAGAATGGACAGTAAAAGATAAAGTGGTTTGGTTCTTTTTAGAATTTGTACGACCTCTTTGAAATCAACCTTTGTGAAGATAAAATAGATAAGGACTGCGCTAATGGCAATCTTGGTTATCGTGATGAGTTTCTTACGCAATCCCGTCTCCAATCGTCACTTTTTTAATTCTATAAGGTCTTTTCTTTTGTGATTCGTAATAGGTTCGAATAAGGAGTTCCATTACAATTCCTATCGTAAACACTTGTATGCCGGCCAAAATGAACATAAGTCCGAAGATCAATAAGGGTCGGGTTCCTATATCCTGTCCAAAACCGAATTTGATAATAAGGAGGTAAATGTTTATGAGTACCCCTAAAAAAATCATTAAAAATCCGAAGATGCCAAAGAAATGAATGGGGCGTTGAAAATATTTACGGATAAAAAGCAACAACATCATATCGGCAACTACCTTGAAAACACGTTCCAGTCCGTATTTTGAAACCCCTGCATTGCGGGCATGGTGCTTGACCGGCACTTGTTTGATCTGTGCACCTTCCAAATAGGCGAGCAAGGTGATAAATCGATGCATCTCACCGTATAGATTCAAATCTTTCGCAATATCCCGGCTAAAGACCTTTAAGGCACAACCATTGTCCTTTATATCGAGTTTAGTGACTCTCCGTACTAAAAAGTTGGCAATTTTAGAGGGAATCTTTTTAACCAGGGAATCCTTTCTTTTTTGGCGGATCCCGGTTACGACATCATAGTCATCATTTAGGGCATAGGACAACATTTGGGGTATATCGCTGGGATCATTCTGCAAATCCCCATCCATGGTAATGATAAATTCCCCCTCGGCATAATCAATACCTGCTGCCAAGGCCAAACTTTGTCCGTAGTTCTTCTTAAGCTCAATAAGATGTACCTTATCGTCATCCATATTTTTTACCACTTTTCGGGTATTATCCGTGGAGAAATCATCGATGTAGATGATCTGATAGTTATAACCCTGAAGACTTTCGTGGATTTTTTGAGTCAATAAAACCGCATTATCTTCCTCATTGTACAAAGGAACGACTATTGAAAGTAAGGAATCTGTTAGTGGTTGCATTCAATTGATTTATCGTCTGGCAAAGGTAAATTTTTTATTGAAATGCTTTCCATTTGAATTTATGGCCATTTCGGGATTCGGTTAATTTCGCTGCAGATCTTTATTTGCTAATAGGCACTTTTATTTTAGTCTGGTCCCATGATACTATAAGATAGACTTGTTCCCCATCTTCAAAACCGATGTTGAGTTTTTCTTGAATGGTCGAAGTACTCTCGACAGGAACTTCAATTTTGACCACGTCTGTTTCATGATTTCTGGTGGTTTCCTTTCCACCACTCAGTATGGTCACGCCCCAATCAGGAATCTCAGCGTTGAAGATGACCTCCCAATTCATAGTTCCCGGTTTGGTCCAAAAAGAATAGGTACCTGCCGGAAGCGTTTTGTCGATTATCTTAATATCAGACCCTGTGGTAAAGGTTGTTGGCTCGTTGGCCCCGGTTCTCCAAACCACATCGTAAGGAACCAATTCCCCAAAAATTACCCTATCTTTCTTAGACGGACTTGAATAGGTCACCGAAAGGTCCATTCCGTTTTTGGTATAGGCATTCGATACTTTTGGACTATGCTTTTTGGTTTGATCCTTCATATAGGGCATTCCGACAAACATGACCAGTGCGATCAAGGCTACTGTGATACCCAAGATCCATTTTAATTTTTTCATCCGCTGCGTTTTTGTTCTTGTTGTTTGGACTAAGTTACCAAATC
>NZ_JBATHS010000376.1:0-1704 GCF_049667165.1 Maribacter sp. | reverse complement strand
GAAAAGTGGCGAACCATTACCCACCAAACCTTATTGGAACGCTATGGGATGACGGAAATTGGAATGGGATTATCCAATTCCTATCGTGGGGAACGAAGATCGGGACATGTGGGCTTGCCATTACCTACCGTTGAAATGCGGTTGGTTGATGTGGGCGATAATCCAGTCGGGGAGAATGAACCCGGGGAATTCCAGTTTAAAGGGCCTAGTGTTTTTATGGAATACTGGCAAAACCCAGAGGAGACCCAAAAAGCATTTACCGATGATGGTTGGTTCATTACGGGCGATATTGGCATGTTGAACAATGGACTATATAAAATTCTTGGCCGTGATAGCGTGGATATCATCAAATCGGGCGGCTATAAAATATCGGCCTTGGAAATTGAGGATGTACTTCGAAAATTTGAAGGGATTAGCGACTGTGCAGTGGTCGGACTTCCTGATGAGGAATGGGGAGAGGTGGTTGCAGCTTGTTTGGTTTCGGATTTGGAAACCTTGGATCCTACAAAAGTATCCGAATGGCTTAAAGAGTATTTGCCAGCCTACAAAATCCCTCGGAAATACATCCTTCGAAAGGAATTGCCCCGAAATGTATTGGGAAAAGTCACTAAAAACGAATTGAAGAACATGTTTTAATCAAACATTGATGGCCAAATACGTTAAACCTACTATTGATTTACATTCCAAAGTTTTTTGAAAGCATGAAATTCTTTCCAACGGATAATACAGCAACCGCCGTTTGTCATTCCTGCAAAAGCAGGAATCCACTTATGAAACCTGGATTCCTCATCAAGTGCGGAATGACACAGTTGTCGTAAAAGGTTTATAGAAACCAAGGATTGTTTACTGATGAATACCAATTTTTTAACTACGGATGCGGCATCCTGAATTATGAATAAAAAAAGGTCACCTAGTCTTTAAAAATCGGTGTGTTTACCAAATTGATAAGGCCTTCATCTTCTTCTTTTAGAATTCGCTGAGTACGTAAATACCGGTTCAGATTATATTCATCAAAATTAGGTGCTTTGGGGTCCATGCTGCTGATACGAACCATTTCGGAAGCATGGATAAACTCATTATTCCCGATCCACATACCCACATGTACCACTTTTTCGGGGGTGGAATCCGTCGCTTTTCGTCCGAAGAACAATAAATCACCTTCTATTAGATGTTCAAAGTGCTGTGTTGAATCTATGGGTTTACCGGTATGCACTTGTTGGGATGCATCACGTGGGATGACCATACCGTTCAAAAAGTAAATGGTTTTGGTAAACCCGCTACAATCAACTCCTTTGGTCGAGGTGCCTCCCCAAAGATAGGGCACCCCCATAAGTGTTTTGGAAGTTTCGACCAAAGAAGCCGTGGTCGGATTTAAATCTTGTAACCATTGCCCATAATCTTTGGCCTCGTTCTTATCAATATAGGCAATTCTACCATCCGGATAAGCAACTTTAAAGAAATCGGTGTCATCATTTAACTTTTCCAAAATTCCCCCAGCCACGATATCGGAAACCACTTGGGAGTTTTTATCAGCATTGGAATAGGTGTGTCCATAGGTTTTCGTAACTATGATCTTCTCGACAGATTTCCATTGGTTTGCTGCGACCGTATCCATCAATTCAACCCCTCCACTATCTACCCATGACATATAATGGTCCGGTGTTTGGATCAAATACCAATTTTCAGACTTTTTATACACCTTTA
>NZ_JBATHS010000375.1:0-5505 GCF_049667165.1 Maribacter sp. | reverse complement strand
CAGATTGCGAAAAATATTTAAACAGGATATCCTTGGCCAATTTTTTAAGATGGATAGCGTTCTTAGGACTTTTTTTTATTTTCTTGCCGGTCATTTGGTGATAGGTTCTTGCAAGAAAATCAATGATGTGGGTGTGCAGCATATTCTCTCCAAGGTTCTCTTCGGATTTCAAAAGCAAGGTTTCGGTATAGTTCTCCTTGTCCACTCCCATTACGCTAATGGTAAGGGCCATCGGATCCAGATTAATCAACAGCACCTTTTTTTTCCTTGACGTACCTTCAATTATATTATACCCATGTAGAGCCGCTTTACCCATGTCGACTACTCCACAAAAGGGTAGGTCGGCCATTTCGAAGGCCATTTTTAATCCCTCGGTTAGATTGATTGAAACTGGTCTTGTCGTCGTTACCATGGCGCCTCGTATAGGATTGTCATCATATACCACAATGTCGCCCTTCAGTTTTTTCAAAAAGATGGAAAGCAGGCCGGAAGCATTCCACGCTACTCCGGTCTGATCCGTGTAAACCGTTCTTTCGTGGTGTTCCAAAGCGTTAAGAAAATGCTTGGCACAGTGCAGATTGTAGTTGTTGGCAATCAAATTGTCCACCAGAATCCCTGTATAGGCAAAATTATCCTCGATATAGATCTTAAGTGAAGTCGCAGATTTATGTTCGTTTGAAATGGCCGCGTCCCTGATGGGAACGACCTCTTCGATTTGGTTCAGCATGGCTGCCGAGATATGGGAATCGTTGATGAAGATGCCTAAATACATATTAAATAGGTTTTTAGTGTTCGATGACTAATTCTTTAGCTTGAACTTGTTGCTTCTGTTTTTAAAATATCAAGTTCAGATTTGCCCTTGGCGGGTTGAAGGTTCAAATTAAAAACTGCATTTAACCATCAACTGGATTACGGAGTAATTTTACCCATTGAGTTTTTCCGGATGAATCTTCACCTGGTTTTTTTAAATTTATTAATCCATACATCTTTTACCTTTTTTTAATTGGTACTATCAGCGTGTTCGCAATGTGCGTTTGAACTTGGTTTCCAATTGGTCAAATTTGATTCGCAATTTGTGGAGCTCGCTTTTGAAGTTCGAAAGCTTTGACTTTTGAATCTTTAGCGAGGCCGTTCGTTTTTGCAAGATTTTTTTCTCCTGGGTTTTCTGCATATGCTTGTTTTCAATATTATGTTTCAAGGCCCTTTCCGCTTCCTTAAGTAGGGTATTTTCACGACTACCCAATTCTTCCACTAGCTTTGAACGCCATTTTTGGACGTTCAGTTTTATAATTTTATCCATATGCTGCTTCAAATCGCTGTTGAGTTTAAAGCGTTCTTTTTCCTTTGCGGCGACCAGTTCCGCATCCATACTTCTTTTACGCGTGATAATGAACCAAGAGATTAAACCCAGTAGGCCAATGAATATGATATAGCGGTAATCCCGCAACCCGGATAGAAAACGTATCAGCCCACCGATTCCAAAACCACGCCGGGTAGAATTAGGAATGGTAAGCAGTTCCAATCCGGGGTCATACAATTTGTCGATTACAAAATTACGGTCCGCATTCGGGTTAAGGTACAGATAGACCATTTGGTCCTGGCTGTCGAAGAAATAGTCTAACCGCTGTTCTGTTTTTGTGCCGTTACCATAATTTTGGGGCACTTCCACACTTTTTACAGCTAATTGGGGTTCGGTGACCAGTTCTCCCTCTATGCCCTTTTCAAAAACATCTTTACCAGGGGCATTATACCTTTCCAGTTCGTTGATAAACCTCCCGAATTCGTTATTACGGGATTCAGGCAAACGATTTATGGCTATCGCCGGTCTATTCTCGTGAAACATTACCGTTTCGTCTACTTTGCCCTTGTCCGCTTCCCCTACCAACGAGGCGAAGAGGGCAAAGATCATCATAAAGGGCATAAGCATAAAAAGTGGGGTGCGCAGTTCCAAGAGAAGGCTTCCAATCCCTTTGGAAATGATCTGTTTTTGGTAGGGCTTGTCCGGTAGTGAATTGCTACCAGATAATACTTCGTTAGTTAACTTGCTATCTATGGGAAGGGTTTCGATTTCGGGCAGATCTAATTGCCATTCCTGAAACTGTTCCCGTATTTCCATTTCCAGATCTTGTATGCCTTTGTTGACCTTAGACAGTATGTCTTCAAAATAATCCATTAATAGTTTGTTGGCCTTCTGGATCTTATCCTGAACAGCGCCTTCGGATATTATAAGAGTCAAATATCTGCTGCCTTTGTTTTCCACAAAACCCAGAAAAGAGGTAATTTCATCTTCCAGTTGCCTATACCCTGGAGCCATCTTATCCAGGTTTTCTGTCTTGTTTTCCACAAGCCTGATCAGCTGCTTATAACCACTGTCAATTTTTAGTTTAAGTAAGCTAAGTTCCTTTCCCGATCGATCTGCAATGTTGTTCTGGATTTGAAGCTCTTTCTTGTAGGTAATCATAGCCTTACCTTGCCATTGTTTTTCCCTTTCCTCTAAATGTTCTTCAATAAAATCGTGTAAATGGTGCGAAATACGAAGATGGTTCAGTAGTTTGGCTACCTTAACCCCTTGAACTACATCCTGGGAAATCAATACTTCATTAATTGTATCATTTAGTTGAGTTATGTTTATGAATTTGGTCAGGACCGAATTTATTCTTGGGACCTGTGTTGGGACAGTTTTCTGCCCATTATCGGATAGGTCTATTAAAATGCAGACTGAGGGATCCATGCCCAATACCCGCAAGGCCAAATCCCAATTGGGGTAATTTTTCCGAATGTCAAGGTCATACACCACGATATTCAACGATTTGGTACATTCGGGCAGAATCCGCACCGGATAATGGTCAAAATGAAACAATTGCATCGTAAATAGAAGTTGGTCGCCAAGGCCGAGGGTACCGGTGGTCTTTCCACCGAAGATCATCCCATCGTCCAGTTCCTTATCTATGCCCAACCATTTTAAGACTTTTTGCAGAGCCGGTGTGCTTTTCTTTTTCGTTAGGAACACAACGCTCGTTTCTATGTTATTTTCACTAGTTAGTTTCGCAGCTTTGGCAGCTAGGTTCTGAATGGCCATAGGGGAACCTAGTTGTTTGGTCAGATTCATCTGTAGCCGGTCCAATTGCCGGATCTCTGACCATATGGTGCTTTCCGCTTTATTTTTGTCTGGCTCTCTCTTCAGCATTTTCCCTTTTTTTGGAATTGTTATTTCCTTTTTATTATTCCTGTAAAACCTTTTCAGTTTCCTTTACTAATTTTCCATTTTGATCCAACTTCTTATTGGCTGAAGTACCTTTTTTCTGAAAAACCTGATTAAGACGCCTTATTTCCCGAAGTTTGACCATATGCCTCTTGGATATGCGTGAATAGAACAGGGCAGAAGACAGACAACCCATTATCGCCAGACCAAGAAATAGCGGTATATCCACCCCCAATAGATCCCTTAAATAAGGTATTCCGGTAAGTTGAAAGACACCGTAGGAAAATATTCCGATACATAATCCTATAAGAAGATTCCTGAAGATGCCGTTCTTAAAATTATAAGGAAAGACAAATGCAATTCCCACGAGGCACCATGCGATGAGACCGTTCAAATACAGGTTTTGGAAAAGGAAAGCCAAGGCAATATACGTTGTCCTTAGCAACATGGTTTTAACACTGTAGGAAATCGAAAAATTGTTGCGAAGCTGATCCACGAGCGCCAATACGGTAGCGTAAGAAATACCTAAAGTAATGCCCAGAACGGCATCGTGCCCAATGGCCGTTGAAATCTGCAATTGATCAGTATTGAAAAGATCCGCAATACCACTGTGTTGACCTACCTCCCAAGATAGCATGAGCCTATAGAACAACCATCCTACAAAAATGCCGATGAGACCGTACCATGCCCTATCGGCCTTGCCGAACTCTTTAGCAAGGGGGTTAAAGAATGACCGGTCTGAAAATTGGTCAAAGAACTCCGCATGCGCGCGCGCGGGTTTGCTGTACGGGAGCTTTTTAAGCCTTTTCCAAGAACTTGGCAGCATTACCTTATTCTCAATAGCTATTACCTTCTCTCGATCACCAATAGGCACAAAAGTGAAGGGGTCTATGCGCGACTTGCCATCTTCCCAGGCATCAAGGTATTTCATAATATGGTTTTGTTTGAACCTATATCTTTGGCGTAATGGTTTGATCAAGAACAAGATGACGGAAAATATCATAAACAGTATGATCGCATTTCCAAGAAGTGTTAGTCCATCTGTATGAGTGTACGGCCTAAGGTCGTAGGTCTTGAAAGCAGACCCCAGAACCGCACTTCTTTCGGCCTCGGAATCATGGTTGTCAACGAGGAGATGCACAATGAAAGTCCTTTTTTCGGTTTTGACGATCGATGCTTTCAAAGGAGGTTGTACGGTTAGGAGCATCCTGTTTTCAGGGAGAGGTTCTTTCTTTCTAATGATGACATCCTTAAAAACGGTATCTCCCTGTTGGATATTAAGATGAAATCGAATACTACCCTTGGAGATTTGCTCTGGTATTGCATTATCACCTAAGGAACAGACTATTTTGATGGCGTTTTCGGTTTCGTCAACGGAAATTCTATCAATGGAAAAGGGATTGTTTCCCGTTTGGCCAAAACCAGGATTACAGCCTGTAAAAAAGAGGAAGACCATGGCCAAAAACCAGCCTTCTTCCCAAAAGGCGCTCTTTCGGAATGATCCGAGACTATCTGTTGCAATATCCCTTTCTATCATTTTGTCCATCTTAAAAATGAATAAATCTTTTATATAAAAGTATCAATAACCCAATCAAACCGATAATCGAAATTAGTTTTATACTGTTGGGAACGCGGATATCCTCACTTACAAGTACGCCACTCTTTTCTACAAAGACCCGCCCTACAGAATCCCTTACCTTGACCGTGTAGGGGCCATCAGGAATTTCTAAGGTCGATAGGTCTATAGAAATATCATCTGTATTGAAACCGATACTCTTTACAGCATATTCCTTGTTTTTTGAATAGTCGAAGAACCCGATGTGGTAAGGACGATTGCCTCCCTCGATCCTGTTGGCCAAAAGTATTTTTTTATCGTAATCAAGTTTTGCGAACCCCTCATTTATAGGATTAAGGGTAATTTTTGGCTTTATGATCAATTTATCTACCCTATCGATATACTTGCCAGAAGGGTATTGATCCTTATATTCCATTATCAATATTGGCTTTTCGTCATCGCTGACTAGGCTGGCCATAAAGAAAAGGACATCTTCTGAGTACTCGCATTCTGTAAAGATGTGTTGGTCGCAGTTCATTTTGTAGATCTGGCAAAGTTGCAGCAGGCTTTTCTTATTGTCGGAAATAAGATCCTGTTCGATTTTGGCCCAGAGTTTGGTCTCTATGGTCTCAGGTTTGTTCAGGGAATCGTTTTGGTCTTTGGTTTTCCTTGGATTATATCTTCTTTTGTAATAGACTGGTCGTTGTACTTTGTTTTCGCTTTCGACAACGGTAGCCAAGGTATCTTT
>NZ_JBATHS010000374.1:0-4395 GCF_049667165.1 Maribacter sp. | reverse complement strand
GGATTACGCAGGAACATTAAAAACGACAATCCGGTCATCGGCACCTATGGCGTAAACAAAGAAGGCTCGGGCGATATGTATTACAAGGGCTCCAATATGCTACATACCATCCGCCAATTAGTGGGCGATGATGAAAAGTGGCGGCGGATATTACGAGGGTTGAACGCTGATTTTTACCACCAAACCGTTACTTCGGCCCAAATTGAAAACTACCTCAGTGACCAAACCGGGTTGGATCTTGCCCCGATCTTCGATCAATATTTACGTACCACGATGATTCCCGTTTTGGAATATAAGATCAAAAACAACAAATTCACCTATAGCTATACCCAAGTGGTAGACGGTTTTACGATGCCCATACGGATTTTTGTTGATGGCAAGGCCTATTGGCTAAACCCAAGTGTCGATTGGAAAACGGAGGAGTTAAAAGTTGATTTCACTACCATACAAGTAGATAAAAACTTCTATATTGAAACTTTGAAAACGGATTGATTATATGTCTAAGAGGAATATAGCTACAAGTAGCTATATCCGTACGTTATCGGTCAGCAAGAAAAAAGATATGTTAACGTGACATCGAACAAAAACTGAATAAAAATTACTGCGAATGAAACAATTAAATTATATAATTAAAGAAACTGTTCCGGTAATAATTGGAATTTTGATTGCTTTATTTATCAATAACTGGAATGAGGATAGAAAGGATAAAAAGTATCTGAATCAAATATTTTCATCAATCGAAAAGGAATTAGAAGAAAGTCTCATAGATATAGAAAGAGTAATTCCAAAGCAAATGGCATCTGCAGACAGCATACAAACGTACTTGAATAATGAAGAAGTCTCTATATACGATATACTTACAAAAGCTAATGGTGTTCACGCACCAAGGATAAAAACGAATGCATGGAATGCTATTGCCAATTCTAAAATTGAATTGATATCATATGATAAACTATCAGCATTAGCTGATATTGAAGAAAGAAAAGAAAATCTGAGGTGGAGACTTGAAAAACAAATGGATTTTATGTCTCAAAACATGGAAAAGACTGATAAGGCAAAGAAGGAAATGCTAATGATGACAATTTTTGATATGGTTGGTGCAGAAAAAGAGCTACAATCTGCAATCGAAGAAGTATTAAAAAACGAAGCTGTTCTCAATAATAATGATTAAAAAAGAAAGTTCATAGGTACTGTGATAAAAACAAATTTTTTCAATAAAATTTAGGAAGTAAGTTGATATTTCAAATTACTATCCTGTGCAGAAGGTTCTTTAGGGCCTGCTGCTTTGTTTTTCAATATATCGGGATCATAGAATTCTTCTTTTTTCCAAAGCGCGTACATCAACAATAAGAGCTTTCGCTGGGTAGCGATCAAGCCAACTATCGGTTTTTCTTTTTTGGCCTTTAAACGTTGGTAAAATGGCCCCAACGTAGGATTGAACCCGATTACCGCCATGGAAGGCATATGGAGTACCGCACGGATATGCTTGTTGCCCTTTTTACTTATCCGCGTTCTGCCCCTGAAGTTGCTGGACTCCCTTAAAACAACATCGTAGCCTGCGAAGCTGGCCAACTGTTTGACATTGGCGATATCGGAGAATCCCAAGGTTTCGCCCACTACCGTGGCAAGGGCCACAAAAGAAACACCGGGTATACTTATCAGGTTTCCCAGTTGCCCGGACAACCTATCGTCGGCATTGATCAGCGCATGCATTTCCTGAACGACTTCCGCTATCTGTTCTTCGAACATCTTCAACCTTTTCTTATGCCGCGATAATGTCCTTTTATTTTGATGCGACCCGATCTTCAATGCGTGCAACCTGTTCTTCTCAAGAGTACGCTCGCGGACCAATGCGGCACGTTCGCGGCAAAGCCCTTTAAGCTGGACCAGATTTTCGCTCGGTGGCGACCAGGGTTTCAATAAGCGTTCACAACCCAACATGGACAACATCTTGCTGTCCAACATATCCGTCTTCGAACGCTGGTCCAGGCTCTGTGCATAACGCTTTACACGACCCGATTGCATAATGCACAGCTCTATCCCACATGAAAAAAGATAATGAGCCAAACCTTCATGATATACACCCGTCGCCTCCATTAAAATGACAGGCGGTACGGTATCGGTCTGCCCTCTTATCCAATCCAAAAGATTATCGAACCCTGTTCGGTCGTTCCCAACATCCTCCCCGAAATCGAATGTCTTTACAAGGTCGGGGCCTAACTTGCAAGAACAGATGGATAGGCTATCCTTTGAAACATCTACCCCGATACAATGGCGTAATACTGGTGTTGGAAACATAACGGAATATTTAATATCAGAACTTCCCAATTCACTTTTGCTCGCTTTTAATACGGTCTCTTGATATGGACCTTGGTACTGTTCAAGTTCCAAGAAAATTAAAAGAAGGGCAGTTGATCTATGACAGGATATCATAAAAATGTATCTAGCCGAACCTCATTATCCCTTCTTTTCTGATATGGTTAATTACATAAATGTAGTATCTTCATTTACAACTTAATATTCTATAACCAAACATACGAGCTGAAACGTTGTAAAACATTATGACCCTTCCTCAATAAAGGCTACATAATTTGAAACAACATATTTGAAAATTTAATTACCATCAAAAACTAAAATCATGACAACTAAGCAAAACATTCAAATTATTGACTCATTGTACAGCGCTTTTTCAACGGGCGATATGCCAACTGTTCTAGGATTAATGCATCCTAAAATCGAATGGAACGAAGCCGAAAGTAATTCGCTTGCAGATGGTAATCCCTACATTGGTCCAGATGCAATTTTAGAAGGTGTATTTGCACGTCTTGGTGCTAACCACGAATACTTTGGGTTACAGGATGTGAAAATTCACGCTATGAGCGATAACATGGTCTTAGCTACTCTAAGATATGATGCTAAAGTAAAAGCAACTGGAAAGAGTTATAATGCACAGGCAGCACATCTATGGACACTTAATGATGACGGAAAAATTATAGCCTTTCAGCAATATGTTGATACTAAGAAGTTGGCAGACTCTGAAAAGTAATTTTAATTATTTTGACTGATAAACGATTAAAAAATAACGAAAGACAAACTTAGGATGGCTATAAGTAACCAGCCCGACAGAGTCGTTCTGGCGGGTTGCTAGTACTCGCTTACTTACGAAAATCCTCCCACGCCCGTAAGGTTGGCGGGATGGATTTTCTACCTGCCTGCATGCCTACGGCACGTAAACCGGCAGGCAGGTCCGTAAAATCGTTGGGATTTTGCTTTGGACAGGAAAAAAGAAAAAATAAGCTTTAGCTTCGTGCGCAGACCACGCCCTTGGCATGGCAGGCGGAAACTGGCCAGCGCGTCAACTCGCCCGCTGCTAAGGTAGACGGCGTACCTGCGCACTACGCTTAGCTAAACCATTGTGCACCATCTAAAAAATTAAATTCATGATTAAATGAAAAAAAAGCTGATTATTTCTTACAATAGGATTCGTGAACATTTATGGTTTAGACCTTTTCTGTTTTGTTTATTCTCGGTTGCGGGAGCATTAATAGCACATCAGGCAGATGGAATTGGAATTAATGACCTGGTTCCAAATATTGATGAGGAATCTATTGGAGGCCTTTTAGACACTATATCAGCTAGCATGTTGGTCATATCCATATTTGCCGTGGCTTCTATGCTATCAGCATTCTCGTCCGCAAGTAGCACAGCAACTCCGCGATCCTTCAAGATCGTTGTCACGGACGATGTATCACAAAATGCACTTTCTATTTTTATTGGAGCTTTTATCTTTAGTATTGTTGCGACAATAGCGCTTGAAAACGGTTATTATGAAAAAGCGGGAAGATTTATTCTTTTTCTCTTTACAATAATCTTTTTCGCCATTGTTATACTCACCTTTTTAAGATGGGTAGACCGTATTTCGAGATTAGGCCGGTTAGAGCATACCATAAATCAGGTAGAAACGGTTGCGGCCAAATCATTATCTACCTATATAAAAAACACAAGATTAAAAGGACTACCAAGTAATGGCAAATTCCCTAACGGAATTGCAGTATTGGCGAATTCTGTTGGGTACATTCAACATATAAATTTGGGCGCCTTACAATCAGTGGCTGAAGAATTCGAGTTAAAGATTCGACTTAATGGGGTCCCTGGCAAGTTTGTACATAAAAATTATGCCATTGCTCATTTTAGTTCGAACCAAAATTTAAATCTTGATAAGATTCAAAAAAGCATTAATAAGGCAATCCTTGTGGGACAAACTAGATTATTTGACGAAGATCCAAGATTTGGATTGATTTCTTTGACTGAAATTGCGAGTAGAGCCTTATCGCCAGGAATTAATGATCCTGGGACCGCCATACAAATTATTGGTAGTCATGAAAGATTATTCTT
>NZ_JBATHS010000373.1:0-8299 GCF_049667165.1 Maribacter sp. | reverse complement strand
GACCAGGGTCGTGTTACCGTAAACGGCAAAGTACCTGAAATGGGTACCAAAATCATTCCTGGGGATGACATACGCGTTGATGGGGAACGGATTTCAGAACCTGCGGAAAAACCGGTTTATTTGGCATTCAATAAGCCTGTGGGCATCGTTTGCACAACTGACACAAGGGTCGAAAAAGACAACATCATTGACTTCATAAAGTATCCTAAACGCATTTTCCCGATAGGCCGATTGGACAAACCCAGCGAGGGACTCATCTTTTTAACAAACGATGGGGATATTGTAAACAAGATTCTTCGCGCCAGAAATCATCATGAAAAGGAATATTTGGTCACAGTGGATAAACCCATTACTGAAGAATTCCTAAATAAAATGCGAAACGGGGTCCCTATTTTGGATACGATCACCCGTAAATGCCACGTAGAGGAAATCGGAAAATACCAATTCAGGATCGTTCTGACACAAGGCCTTAACCGACAAATACGCCGCATGTGTGAATACTTGGGGTATGCTGTGAAAAAATTGAAACGTATCCGAATAATGAACGTTACCTTGGACATTCCCGTCGGAAAATGGAGGGATTTGACGCAAGAGGAACTGGCCGAAATACATAGGTTGGTATCCGGTTCATCAAAAACACATGAGGACCAATTCCCGGATTAAACCCTTATTTAAATCAAGAATCATATTTCCCTATAAAAAGAGACATCCAAAAAAAAGCCTTTTCATATCTTTATAACTACCTGTTAATGAAGGACATTTATGAGCTGGATTATACTTTTGTTCCTTTTCTTCGCTTTTTTGGGCGTCGTTTTATCCCTTCTTTTTTTTAGTAAACATAAGGGTAACCGATTTTCGAATACCTTATTAGGAGTATACACGTTACTCTTTGCTTTTGAATTGCTAAATAACTGTCTGCGTTGGTCGGGTGATATCCAGAAAATTCCTTTCGTACATTTAAACCTCGTCCATTTTCCATTGTGGACAACATATGGCGCATTGGTCTTTATTTACGTCAGAAACGTCATTGACCAAACCTTTTTTAAACGCTATGATATCTTATTTTTGATACCACCGATGATTACAATCGGTATGCTATGGCCTTTTTATCGTTTATCGACACAAGATAAACTCATGGTGGCAGAAGAGGGCAGAATCTTTGAATACGCCATTTTTCCCAGCTACACCATATGGATCGTCATCGCGATCATGTTCTTTTATGGGTTTCTCACCTACCTTGCCTTTTGGCAAAAAAAGCGGATCGGGTTCCGTGAAAACATATGGCTGAAGTGGTTTGTGGGTTCCTATCTTGGTTTTGTATTTGCTTTCGCCCTTTATATTTTTTTGGTGCGATTTCACCTCATGGACCCAAGTTATGACTACCTCGTAGATCTCGCCATTACCGCGTTCATTGGTATGTTGGCCTTTTTTGGTTTCGTTCAACCAGATGTTTTCCAAGGTAAAAGCATCCATGAAGTGCTACCGTTCATTAAATATAGGAAGACGGGGTTATCGCCTGCCCTGTCCCTTGAAATGAAGGAAAAACTCTTGCAGACCATGCAATCGGGGAAACCATATTTGAACAATGAGCTAAGATTGGATGATCTGGCCAAAACACTTAATCTCTCAAGAAACCAAACCTCACAAATCATTAATGAGCATTTTAACCTTTCTTTTTTTGATTTTGTGAATCAATACCGGATTAAAGAGGCCAAAAACCTTTTACTGCAAAACACAGCGCGCAATAGGACCATAGACCACATTGCCTATGATGTCGGATTCAACAATAGGGCTTCCTTTTATAAGGCATTCCGGAAGTTTACGAACAATACCCCTACCCATTATATGAAACATATGGAGGCATCCTGACAAAAATCATTGTAAACAGCAAAAAAATTGTCGAGGTTTATGAATTTACCGGTATTAAATTTTGATTTAAAAGGACCACCTGTAGTGGTTTATACCAATATTTAACAACGAATTAAGACTAATTATCACTAACTTGTAGAAGCTCAAAATGCGCTTAAACTTAAATCATTCAAACATGAAGAAGAATCGTTTTCAAATCTCAATAAGGAGTTTCAACTCCTTTTTATTCGTGCTGGTCTTCATCGGAGCGGTAGGATTGCCAAATACATCTGTATTTAGTCAGGATGCACCGGAACAAGAAATGAACTACAAGCAATACAAAGGAAAAATCATGGATGCTGACACCAAGAAACCTTTGGTATTTGCAACTTTGATGGTTGAAGGCACCAATATTAGCACCATTTCGAATACGGAAGGTGAATTCGCCCTGAAAGTTCCAGCTACCCGTAGTGAAGGTAATGTAACAGTGGCTTTTCTAGGGTATAAGAACAAAACCATACCCCTTTCACAAATCGCGGAAGAACGCAATGACATTTATATGGATGTTTTTGTGGAAGCCTTGGGCGAGGTAAGTCTTAGCATACCAAAAAATGCAGAAGAACTGGTTCGTGAGACCTTGAAAAAAAGAGGACAGAACTATTTTAACGACCCTACCTTGATGACAGCCTTTTATCGAGAGACCATCAAAAAAAGGAAGAAAAATGTTTCCCTTTCAGAAGCCGTGGTCAATATTTACAAAACCCCATATTCATCTAGCAGAAAGGATGGCGTAGAACTGTTCAAAGCACGTAAAAGTACCGATTATGACAAACTGGATACGGTTGCCCTAAAATTGCAAGGGGGGCCCTTCAATGCCTTATATGTGGATATCATGAAGTATCCGGAGTATATTTTCGCAGAGCAGTCCTTGGATAACTACAATTTTAGTTTCGATCGCGCTACCCGTGTGGATGAACGGCAGATTTATATCGTTAATTTTAGCCAAAAACCGCATATAGATCAACAATTATATCAGGGCAAGCTTTATATCGATGCCGAACGTAAGATTCTTACCAGTGCCATTTATTCCTTGAACATTACCAATAGGAATGAGGCTGCAAAATTATTTGTCCGCAAAAAACCTGCAAATGCCAGGGTATGGCCGACTGAAGTCGCCTATCGGGTAGATTATCGGGAAAAAGACGGCAAATGGTACTACGGGTATAGTAATGTGATGTTGGAATTCAAGATCAATTGGGACAAAAAATTGTTCAACTCGGTCTATAGCCTATCTTGCGAAATGGCCGTCACCGATTGGGAAAAGAATCTCACTAACGAAATGCCCAAATCCAGGGAAAGGATTAAAACCTCCATAATTTTGGAAGACGAGGCTATTGGATTTTCAGATCCTGACTTTTGGGGAGAATACAACATTATTGAACCTGAAAAATCAATAGAATCGGCTATTAAAAAAATACAACGGCAACTTGAAAAATCTAAGTCGGATAGTGGTAACCCGGCACCATAAAACCACGCATAAACGCATAAAAACCGCCCTGATGCTTAGCATTGGGGCGGTTTCTTTTTGGTAGGGGAACTTTGATTATTCTGGCATCACTACCGTGTCAATCGCGTGTATTACGCCATTTGAGGCTTCTACATCGGCCATTACTACCATAGAGGTATTTCCTTTTTCATCGGTGAGCATAACCTTTCCATCTTGTACGGTAATAGTTATTTCTCCACCTTGAACCGTATTTACCATAAATTTTCCGCCATTTTCGGATACGGCATTAATAACACTCGCGGCATCGAATTTACCGGCAACCACATGATAGGTTAGAATACTGGTAAGTACGGCCTTACTTTCGGGCTTTAAAAGACTTTCGATCGTACCATCAGGTAATTTGGAGAATGCATCGTTAGTTGGGGCAAAAACGGTGAAGGGACCTTCACTGTTTAGGGTATCGACCAATTCAGCCGCTTTTACGGCAGCAACCAAGGTCGTGAAGTTCTCATTACTGGCCGCCACCCCAACAATGGTATTGGCGTTTGCAACACTTTTTGAGATATCTACCATCCCTTTTTCAGGAGTGTTTAAGGCGATCTCATTTTGGGCATTTGCTGTAGACATTACCCCAATTAGGGCTAAAGCAGTAAAAGTTTTAATCATTTTCATAACATTTAATTTTTAGATTCCCCCAAATGTAGGTTGAATTCCAACAGCCAAATCATAAATTTTGTTTAATTTTTTTTATTTTTAGTTAAACAATATTAAAATAGGCTTACCTCACCCCTTCGAAGACACTTTGAATACAAATCAGGGAAAGATAAAAGGCATAGCCGACGAAATATGGTCAGCCCATGAAGCGCATTTGTGTTTGTAAAATAAAGAGTGTTGGGTTTCAGGGGTTAGTTGGCTACCTCACTGATGAATTTAAGTCGGTATAATCGCAATTCCTCTTCCTCATAATCCCCATCGAATTCCTGCAATGCCTCTTCCAAATCATCGGTTTCCGCCTCAAGAAAATATTCGTGGATTTCTTCTTGTTGCTCCTCGTCCAAAACTTCATCGATATAATAACCAATATTGAGTTTTGTGCCGCTATATACGATTTGTTCCATTTCTTTGATCAACTCCGATATTTCCAATCCCTTGGCGGAAGCGATATCCTCCAATCCCAATTTCCTATCCACATTTTGGATGATATATAATTTCAAGCCTGAATTGGCCCCTGTACTCTTGACGACCAGATCGTCGGGACGTAAGATATCATTTTCATCCACATAGGAAGTGATTGTTTCAACGAAAGGTTTTCCGTATTTTTTGGCTTTCCCCTCTCCTACCCCATAAATGTTCAACATTTCTTCCATGGATATGGGATACTTTAAGGCCATATCTTCCAAAGATGGATCTTGGAATACCACAAACGGAGGCACCCCCAATTTGTGGGCTTCGCTCTTTCGGAGTGATTTAAGGATCTTTAATAGTTTATCATCGGCAACCCCACCTTTAGAGGCACTAACGATGGCCTCATCCCGTTCTTTGCTATACTCATGATCCTTGGTCATCATGAATGATGTTGGGTTTTTAAGAAATTCCTTTCCTTTTGGTGTCAGATGTAGAATACCATATAACTCTATTTCCTTTTTCAATAGTCCGGCAACCAGCATCTGACGCAGCAAAGCCATCCAATGGTTCTCGCTCTGCCCAGAGCCTATCCCGAATACCGATTTCCCATGTGCCTTATGTGACGAAACCAAGGCATTCATTTGCCCTGTAATCGTTTTTACAATCTCTTTTGATTTGAATTTCTCACTGGTTTCCTGAACCGTTCGCAAAAGTTTGATGACATCATCTTTCGCTTCTATCTTTTCTTTAGGATTTCGGGTATTATCATCCATATCGGCCCCATCCCCATTAACCTCATCAAATTCTTCCCCGAAATAGTGCAGCATGAATTTTCTACGCGACATGGAGGTCTCGGCATAAGCGACTACCTCTTGTAACAAGGCGTTCCCGATTTCTTGTTCGGCTACAGGTTTACCGGACATGAATTTTTCCAATTTCTCAATATCCTTATAGGAATAAAATGCCAAACAATGGCCTTCCCCACCATCCCTACCGGCCCTTCCGGTTTCCTGGTAATAGCTCTCTATGCTTTTCGGGATGTCATGATGTATGACAAAGCGGACATCGGGTTTATCGATTCCCATCCCAAACGCAATGGTGGCAACCACAATATCAACATCTTCCATAAGAAACATGTCCTGATATTTTGAACGGGTTTTGGCATCAAAACCAGCATGATAGGGAACGGCGCTAATGCCATTTACCTGTAAAACATGTGCCAGTTCCTCTACGCGTTTTCTGCTCAAACAATAAATAATACCCGATTTACCGGCATTTTGTTTGACAAAACGGATAATATCGGCATCTACATTGGCCGTTTTGGGTCGTACTTCATAAAATAGATTGGGTCGGTTGAAGGAGGCTTTGAACACCTTGGCATCTGTAATGGCCAAATTCTTTATGATATCTTCCTGCACCTTGGGTGTTGCCGTAGCCGTTAGCCCGATTATCGGGATATCTTCGCCGAGTCGACTGACTATGGCCCTAAGGTTTCTATATTCCGGCCTGAAATCATGGCCCCATTCAGAGATGCAATGGGCCTCGTCAACAGCAACAAAAGATACTTGCACTGATTGAAGAAAGTCGACATACTCATCTTTGGTAAGCGACTCGGGCGCCACATACAATAACTTGGTTACGCCCTTTAAAATATCGCTTTTTACCTGTTTGACTTCCGTTTTGTTCAATGAAGAGTTCAGTACATGGGCTATGCCATATTCATCTGAAAGGCCACGAATGGCATCGACCTGGTTCTTCATCAACGCAATCAGCGGGGAAACAATGATGGCTGTACCCTCTTGCATTAAGGCAGGTAATTGATAACAGAGCGATTTACCCCCTCCTGTGGGCATTATGACAAACGTATTTTTTCTTTGAACAACGTTTCTCACCACTTCTTCCTGTAGACCCTTGAACTGCGAGAATCCAAAATATTTTTTTAACGAGGCGTGTAATTCCTTTTCACTTGACCCCATTTCTTGTTTTGCCATCTAATTTTCCAATGCAATGACCATTAGTCATCTACCAATAATTATTTAAGATAAGGCCTTTTGTTCCATAAAACAAATACGTCCTAAATTTCCTCAAAAACTTACCCTTTATATAAAATTAAGTTTATGTAATTTTGTAAACTTAAATATAAGACATTCTTTTAGGTTTACAATCCCTAACTACAAATACCTTGAACAATTCCGAAGCCATTCTTAAGATTGCCAGAAAGACCATTGAGACCGAAAGCAAGGCCATTGGGAATTTGGCCCATCTTCTAAATCAGGATTTTACGCTAACAGTAAACAAAATCCTAAAGACCAAGGGGAGGGTAGTCATTACGGGAATCGGCAAAAGCGCCATAATTGCCACAAAAATCGTAGCCACGTTGAATTCAACGGGTACACCGGCCATCTTTATGCATGCCGGTGATGCGATTCACGGTGATCTAGGCACTATTCAGGACGATGACGTGGTTATCTGTATTTCGAAAAGCGGAAGCACCCCGGAAATCAAAATGCTTGTCCCCTTGATCAAAAGAGGAAAAAACCTGTTGATCGGCATGACCGGGAATACTACGTCCTTTCTGGCAAAACATGCAGATCACATCCTAAATACCTATATCGAGAAGGAAGCCTGCCCAAATAATCTGGCCCCCACAACAAGTACAACGGCACAATTGGTCATGGGGGATGCCCTGGCCATCTGTTTATTGGAATTGAAAGGGTTCAGTAGCAAGGATTTCGCCAAATACCACCCAGGAGGATCTTTAGGTAAACGGTTGTACCTCACTGTGGACGACATCGTACAAACCAATATGAAACCGCAAGTCGATGTAGATACCGATATTCGTATGGTTATCATGGAAATCTCCGAAAAATTATTGGGGGTATCGGCGGTTTTGGAAAAAGGCATTCTAAAAGGCATTGTTACCGATGGGGATATTCGTCGCATGCTGAACAAACATGAAAATATCAGTGGGTTAATGGCTAAAGACATCATGACCTTAAATCCGAAGACCATCGAAACCGACAAACTTGCCATTAAGGCCCTAGAACTTATGCAGGACAATGGTATTTCGCAGTTATTGGCAGTGGATCAAGGCGTATATAAAGGCGTGGTACATTTACATAATTTAATTAACGAAGGTATATTATAATGGCAAATACCGAGACCAAGACTCCAAATGAAATGTCTTTCTTAGACCATCTTGAAGAATTAAGATGGCATTTGATTCGTTCCACTTTAGCCATCGTAATTATAGGTATTGTGGCATTTACAATGAGTGGTTTTATTTTTGATTCCATCATTTTTGCACCCTCAAGAATGGATTTTCCCACCTATCGCTTTTTTTGCAAGGCGGCCACTTTTATTGGTATTGAATCCGATTTCTGTGCCGACAAGCTCCCATTCAGCATTCAAAGCCGTACTATGGGCGGGCAGTTCTCTGCTGATATTTGGACCTCCATTTGGGCAGGATTTATTATTGGTTTTCCTTATGTGCTATATGAACTATGGAAGTTCATTAGCCCTGGGCTTTATGAGAAAGAGCGCAAAAATTCAAGGGGATTCATTTTCATTGCCTCTTTGCTTTTCTTTATGGGTGTACTTTTTGGGTACTACGTTGTGGCTCCCTTATCCATTAACTTTTTAGGAACCTATCAGGTTAGTGAGATCGTGCTTAACGAATTTGACATAGGATCCTATATCTCTACTTTAAGGACATCGGTTATCGCATGTGGAATCATATTTGAGTTACCTATAATCATTTACTTTTTGACCAAAATAGGTTTGGTAACCCCCGAAATCCTAAAAAAGTATCGAAAAATT
>NZ_JBATHS010000372.1:0-4939 GCF_049667165.1 Maribacter sp. | reverse complement strand
CCCCTTAGCACCACAAGCGAATACTTTTCACTACCTAAAGAATACAATTGCAACCTAGAATGAAAGCAAGTAGGGATGAAATGGTTGAAATACTGTCCGAACCCCCATTTTTAATTATCAAAGATTTATTTATAAAATGTTGTATATTTAACAAACTCGTTTCCCCCGGTGACAATATTTAGAAATGAGAATTCGGTTTTTGATTGCGATATTCACAACCACCTTTTCTTTATTGAATGGCTTTATCGGTATATCCCAAATAGTGGACCTCGACCGCGAAAAACCTTACAAAAAGGTTTTTGTAGAGACCGATAATTTCGGTGCTTCGTATTTGGACATCCTAGAGGAGGCCTACCCGTTGATCAAAACCGATACCATTCAGTACTCCATGCTCAATGATCTCGCATACTATTGGCATACCCGTAATTTAAATACTTCGCTTGCCCATACCCAGAAGGGCCTAGAACTGACAAGGAAAAAGAACGACACACTTTGGGAAGGTAGGTTTCAGATTACACAGGCCGCAATTTTATTGCGTATGGAAAAACTGGATAGTGCTTTGACAATTTTAACCCAGGCGAAGGAAAAAGTACATGAAAGTGACCTATCGTTTCTATATACTCAATTAGGATATGTTTTTGAACGCAAGGGACAGTTGGATCGTGCTGCGGATTATGCCATGGATGCTTTGCGGCTAGGGGAGAAATTGAATGATAAAAAGGCCATGGCATTGGCATATAGCGATTTAAGCAATTTGTTCTGGAAACAATCAAAATTTGATTCTGGTTTGGAATATGGTTTAAAATCGGTCGCCATCTTTGAGGAACGCGGTATCAATGACATGGATTATGGTTTTACACTTTATGTGGTTGCTAATAATTATTTGGAGTTGAAAGCCTACGAAAAGGCCTTGAACTATTACGATCATTCGATTGCCATTGGTGAGCGCTATGGTTTTTACAATAATCTTAGCGATGTATATATTTCAAAGGTAGATCTCTATACCTATTTGAACGAATTCGACAAAGCGGCTGTTGCCGCTGAAAGCGCCGTGAAATATGCAGAGTTATTGGACAATAATTTTATGTTGATGCGCTCATGGCTATCTATTGGGAAGTTGGAGAATATTCAAGGGAAGTATGCGTCGGCCATCGAAAGTTTAAACAAGTGCATTACCATTGCCTCTGCCGATTTTGGGGATGAGTATTATTTGAGCCAAGCGTATGAAACCTTGGGAAAGGCATTGGCGGGGAACCATAATTATCAAGAAGCCTATCAAGCCTTTGCCGTATACGATGATCTAAAGGATAGGATTTTTACGGCTGAGGCCGATCAACGCATATCGCAATTGAGGACCGAATTCGATGTTGCCCAAAAAGAAAATACCATTCAATTGCAGCAAACCCGTATTTCCCGACAACAAACAAGGCAATCGTTGATTATCGTCCTTGTGTTTCTTTTGCTGCTCTATTTACTATTGCTTTATAAGTCATTGGAGAACAATAGTAAAAAAAATAAAATGCTTGAAAAACAGAACAAAGAAAAGGAGTTTCTGTTAAAAGAGATCCATCATCGGGTAAAGAATAACCTTGAGATTGTCTCTAGCCTCATCTCCTTACAATCGGCGGAGATCAATGATGAAAAAATTCTTACCGCCATGCAGAATAGCCAACATAGAATCCAGAGCATGAGCATGATACATCAAAAGTTGTATCAAGAGAAGAGCCTTTCATCCATTGAAATGAAGTCCTATTTTTCTGATTTGTCAAATTATGTGGTCAGTGTTTTTGATGCCCAAGATAGGGTCGAAGTGCGATTGGATATGGATGAGATTGAATTGGAGGTCGATACGGCCATACCAATAGGACTTATCGTGAATGAGCTTTTGACCAATTCGATGAAATATGCATTTCCGAATAAGGCATCGGGAGCGGTCACCATCAAATTAAAAAAAGCAAACTCCCAATTGTTCTTGAATGTTTCGGATAACGGCATTGGATCACAGGTCACAAAAAAGAACATAGAAACTGGGTTTGGAACTAAACTGATTAAATTATTGACACGACAATTAGACGGTAAAATGAAATTAGTAGTAGAAAACGGAACGACGGTTTCCTTTGAATTTCAATATAATAAAGCGGCATAGATATGGAAGATAAAATCAAGGTTTTGGTAGTTGAGGATGATATGATCATTGCCGCCAATATCAGTTTGCAACTGACCAATTTGGGGTATGAAGTTACCGGTATTGAAACCAGGGGCGAGGAGGCCCTTGTCCATGCACGGGAGAATTGTCCGGATATAATACTTATGGATGTGAATTTAAAAGGTAAACTAGATGGCATTGAAACCACCCAGCGTATACATGAGGCCTTCAATATCCCTGTCATATACCTTACCGCGAATACCGATGAGGCTTCGTTTAACAGGGCCAAGGAGACCCATCCTTTTGCCTTTATACCCAAACCTTTGAACACCTTACAATTACAGCGAACGTTTGAGCTGGTAGTACAGCAAATCAAATTAAAAAATAGTAATAAGGAAATAGGATACCCGTCCTTGAAAGTTTTGGATGACCGAATTTTTATACGCCATAAGGGCCATATGAACAAATTATTATTGGCGGATATCCTATATATTGAGGCGGATCGAAATTATTGTATGATCGTAACGACATCTAACCAATATTTGTTGGCAACCACCTTAAAAACCATGGAAGAAAAGCTGCCTGCATCGATGTTCATCAGGGTTCATAGGTCGTATATGGTCAACATTTCCAAACTTGATGTTGTTGCCGACGGGCATTTAGAGATCAACCGAAAGGTAATCCCAATGGGAAAATCGCACAAAGAACCATTGCTGAATCGCATACAAACGATTTGATGGTTGTAGTTCAGTGAACCCAACTTGCCTTTTTTTATTAGGAAGGCTCCTTTTCAATCCACTCACTATGTTCTTTCCTTTTTGTCTAGACCAAGGTGGTAATGGCCCACGGGATGATTCATTGCTTAGTTGACCCTTGATTTTTCTTCCTCGGCGCCCGTACCACGTTCCCGGGCAGATTTTAATTTGCTATTTCCAAAGCTGTTCGAATAGGTCAATATGAAGGTGCGATTAGAGAAATCAAAGGAATTTACCGTATTCAAATTTTGTTCGGGAATATCGGTTGCTACGGTCCATATCATAGAATCGAACAAGTCATTGACCTTGAATCCGAGGGTGCCCCATTTGGCACCGAATTTCTTTTGGATACCGAGGTTGACCCCATAGTATTCTTCCAGTACTGCAGTACCTATAAAGCTTATGATCGATGGACTGCTATAGTTTACATTGATTTCCGAAGTAAGGTTTTTCGCCAATGTAAACGACTGTGTACTGTTTATGTTGAAGGTGTTCTGTTCTAAGGCAATTTGTGATCCGGCAATGGTATTTGTAACCTTAGTGTTTAGGTATATGAGGTTATTCTGCATTTTCCACCAATTGGTGAAGGTTATAGGAAGTCCAAAGGTCAATGAAAATGTTTTGGTCTGGTCCATATTCGAGGCTCCAAAGATGAGCCTTTCGTTTTCCTCGTCAAATCGGGAATTAAATCTCGAAATGGTACCATCCTCAATGGAATACTGGACCGAAAGTATGGCGGACCTATAGTTGAGGTCAAATTTGCCCGAGTTGGATATTGCGGGCTGAACAGCAGGATTTCCTGCAAAAAATGTAGTGGGGTCTACAAAAATGACAAACGGTGCCATATCGTTGAAGGTAGGTCGGGTAATTCGTCTTGAGTAGGAAAGATTAAAATTCAAGGTGTCGTTTACCTTATGGGAGATATATGCGGTCGGAAAGAGTTCGCCAAAGGACCTATCCACCACTTTCCCTTGTTTTTCAGAATTCAGTTCCGAGTCGGTATGTTCATAGCGCAGGCCCAACTGTACACTGGTTTTATCGCTCATGGTATATTCCAAGCTGCCATACCCGGCCAATATGCGTTCCTTTAGGGAGCTGACATCGGTAAGATCTGGATCTTCAACGAAATTTTGTCCCTCAAAAGTTCCTACCGACACATCATTATCAAAATTGCTAAAAGCCCCTTTTATACCTATGTCCAATTTGATCTTATCGCTGATGCGGTTGCTATAATCGGTCTTTCCTACGGTAATGTTGATCGGGGTTGTTTTATCGCTCGTGGTGAGTTCTTCCCTAAGGAAGTTGTTGTTGCCATCAAAAAAACTATTGGTATAGACCGTTGGATTTTCAAGCCTATATTTGAGGTAATCCAAGTCAAAGCTTACAAACCCATCCTTCTTAAAATCATGTTTGATATTCATGTTCGACCCAAAATGCTGCAATTGATTTCTTTCGGTATTCAAAAGCTGAACAAAAGAGCTCGGCATACCATTTTCGGTCTCTTGACTTTGATTCACGGCATCCATCGTCCACTTGTTATCATTGGCCCATAACAACAGCCCTATGATTGTTTTATCGGATGTTTGATAATCCAGTCCCGTTCGAATATTGTGGTTGCGCTGAATAGGATCCCGGTCAGATTCGGTAGCTAAGTTCACAGGAATGTTATTCCCGTCATTGAAACTCCTATCAAAAGCGAATAGCTGCCCTTGTGCATTTCTCATAAAAGAATAATTGCCGAAAAAGTTAAGTCTGTTTTTTCTATAGTTAAAGCTGATATTATCGGAGGTCGTACTTCCGTTTCCGACCCCTCCAGAAACTGAATAGGACCCATTAAGGCCTACATCGGTTTGTTCCTTTAGTACGATATTGATAAAGCCGGCATTGCCTTCGGCATCGAAATTGGCCGGAGGAGTGGTGATCAATTCAATAGTTTCGACATTGTTCGCGCTCATTCCTTCCAATAGTTGTACAAGACTTGATGCTGGCATATAACTTTGTTTCCCATTGATCATGACTACGACACCGCTTTTCCCTA
>NZ_JBATHS010000371.1:0-8133 GCF_049667165.1 Maribacter sp. | reverse complement strand
GTATTGACACCAAAAAATATAATGCGCTTTCCTACAAGGAAGATCGATTAAGTTATTTACGTGCCTTGGCTATAAATACCTTGATCAGTGATGCTGTCGAGGTGTTTGTCAAGAATGAAGAAGCTATCTTGAAAGGTGATTTTGATATAGCCCTTTTGGACAAGAGCAAGTTCACTGCCCAGATCGACGATATCATCGCTTTGAGCGTAAATAATATTTATAGGTCGCAAGAGGTAATTGAAAAGGAAATTGCCGGTTATAAGATCATTTCCGATATACTTGATGTTTATATAACCGCTTTGGTTAGGACCTATAAGGGTAAAGCCTCGAATTATGATAAGCTCATGGTAAATACCCTACCGGGATTTTATCAACGTACTGCGCTGCCTTTGTACGAGATCGTGTTGAACACCTGCTGCTATGTGGCGAGTTTATCGGATAGTGCGGCAGTTCATATGCACAATAAGATCATGGGCAAACTGCTTTAAAATTCATATCTGACCCCAACGCCTAACGCTTGTTTGAACTGTAGTTTCGGTCTTCCCTCGTCCAATACAATATTATTGGCGTCTACCACGCGATCAAAAAGAATATCATCATCATAAATGATATGGGTGCCAATATTCGTAGTAATGAATTTATTTACCTTTAGATTAATGTTCAATTCCCAATCCACATCAATATTCCCAAAACTTGATAGATAATCGGTATATAAGCTCAGATCATGGCGTAATCCCACGTTTTTGGCGATTTCGGTTTCCAATTGGTTGGTCACGAGGAACCCCAGTTCTATAAAGGAGTTCTCTCCGGGTTGAACAACTTGCCCATTGGTGTCCAATAGTGCCTTTTGTACCCCAAAAGCTCCCTTGTCTGCCAATTCCTGGTCCAATACAAAAGTGGCTTTTTGGGTTAATGGCGAAATATAAAGATTGAACTTTTGATTTTCGGTAATATAAGAGGTGCCCGCACCCAAAAAGAAATATCCAGGAGCCATAAATCTTGAAATCGGGGTAGATCTATCCGGATATTTGTAACCGTTGGAAAACTGTGAATTGAAATTGGCTTTGACCGAATAATACCAATTGCTAATCGTGTCACGGCGATACCCAAAGGTAGACCCCAACTTAATGGCATCGTCGGTTTTCCTTAGCTTTCTGCCTTCTTGGGCATTTAGGCCATGCCTTAGTTCAATGAAATTATCCCATTTAATGTACCGGAACTTATAATTGCGTTCAAAACGTAAGTTGCCCAATCCTGAGACAGAGTTATCGCCACCTGCGTTCCAATTTACAAAAGCCACTTCGCTGAAGTTTATTCCCAATCGGTTGATCTTTGTCCAAAATGAAGGGATCCTGAATTTGTTACGTTCTTTGAGTAACGGTTTTGTTTTATTGAAAGTTATAATGGGGTTTGTAAGATTGGCACCCCTTGGCATATATTTGATCTTAACCAATGTCCTTCTGATAACAACGGTATCCATAACCGTTGAATCAACGGCGGTTGTTTGTGGAATGGAATCTTGGCCATAAAAGGAATTGAGGTATAAGAATAAAACAAATGCCGAAAATAAATTTCTGGAAATCTTATTGTTCATTAATTATCTTATTAATATGTTTTTTGATTGCTGTACCATCTATCCCGGCTATTTCCTGAAGTTCCCCAATAGTGCCGTGTTCGATAAACCTGTCGTCGACCCCTAGGATATCAATCGTGGTCTTATAGTGATGTTCATTGGCAAATTCCAAGATTGCACTACCAAACCCACCAATTTTGCAACCGTCCTCTATGGTGATCAAATGGGCGTATTGTTCGAAAATATAATGAAGTTGTTTGTTGTCCAAAGGTTTGATGAACCGCATATTATAGTGTCCTATTTGTTCGGCTATTGGTAAATCGGCGATGACCTGTTCAACTAAATTGCCAATATGACCTATGGAAAGGACACCGATTTTTGTGCCTTTTTTAAGTTCTTTTGAAACGCCAATCTCGATTTTTTCCAACGGAGATCGCCAATCGAGGGTAACCCCATGACCCCTGGGATATCGTATCGCGATAGGTTGGTCAAGACCCAATTGCGCGGTATACATGATGTTGCGAAGTTCAGCTTCATTCATGGGGGCAAAAATAATCAAATTGGGGATGCATCTCAAATAGGCGATATCAAAAACCCCATGATGGGTGGCACCATCTTGGCCTACGAGCCCGGCACGGTCCAGGCAAAAAATAACGGGTAGGTTTTGCAGACAAACATCATGAATGATCTGATCATAGGCCCGTTGTAAAAAGGTGGAATACACATTGCAGAAGGGAATCAGACCTTGGGTGGCCATTCCGGCGGCCAAGGTAACCGCGTGTTGTTCGGCGATGCCAACATCAAAAGCCCTCTCCGGAATTTCATCCATCAAGAATTTCAATGAGCTTCCGGTGGGCATGGCGGGAGTAATTCCAACAATTCGTGTATTGTTCAATGCGAGTTCAACCAAAGTATGGCCGAAAACATCTTGGTATTTTGGGGGAATCCTAAGGTCGGATTTCTTCTGAAGTTCCCCGGTATGTTTATCAAATCTTCCGGGTGAATGGTACATTACCTGATTTTCCTCGGCTTTTCTCAAACCCTTGCCCTTGGTCGTGATAATATGGAGGAGTTTTGGTCCCGGAACGGACTTTAAACGTTCTAGTTCGACTAACAGCCTATGAAGGTCATGGCCGTCAATTGGACCGGAATAATCAAAATTCAGGCATTCAAAGATATTCTCATCCTTGGCGCTTCCTTTTTTAACATTGGTCAAATATTTTTTCAGGGCACCAACACTAGGGTCGATACCTATGGCATTATCATTGAGCACAACCAATATATTCGCGTCGGTCACCCCTGCGTGATTAAGGCCCTCAAACGCCATACCACTTGCGATTGAAGCGTCACCTACGACTGCGATATGGTGGCGTTGTGTATCACCTTGCAATTTTGAGGCGATAGCCATCCCCAAAACAGCGGAAATCGCTGTAGAACTATGCCCGGTACCAAAGGTGTCGTATTCACTTTCTTTTCTGTTGGGAAAACCACTGATACCGCCCAATTGACGATTTGTAGCAAATAAATCCTTACGGCCGGTTAAGATTTTATGGCCATAAGCTTGGTGACCCACATCCCAAACCAATTTATCATTTGGGGTATCGAAGATGTAATGAAGGGCGATGGTCAGCTCAACCACACCCAGACTGGCCCCCAAATGCCCTTCTTTTACCGATACGATATCGATAATGAAGTTCCGAAGTTCCTGTGCAAGTTGTGGTAACTCGTCTTTTTTCAATCGACGAAGGTCTTTAGGGAATTCTATGTTATCCAAGTGATTCATAACCGATGGCAAATGTACGGGAAAATCATAAGTGACAATTATAATCTATACCATCAAAATTGTATTTTTGATGCCATGGATTTAGGTTTCGATGACACTTATTATATGAAAAAGGCGCTGCAAGAAGCAGAGATGGCTTTTGAAAAAGGGGAAGTGCCTATCGGGGCCGTTATTGTGATCAATGACAGAATAATTGCGAGGGCACATAATTTGACCGAGCAACTCAATGATGTTACGGCGCATGCCGAAATGCAGGCCATTACCTCAGCCGCAAATTTTCTGGGCGGAAAATATCTTCAGGATTGCACCCTGTATGTAACATTGGAGCCCTGTCAAATGTGTGCAGGAGCCTTATATTGGAGCCAAATATCAAAAATCGTGTATGCGGCCGAAGATCCACAACGGGGGTATGGGGTCATGGGTACAAAATTGCATCCGAAGACAAAAATTTTGGGCGGTGTTTTGGAAAAGGAGGCGTCGGACTTGTTGAAACGTTTTTTTGTGGAGCGAAGAAACCTGAACTAATCGACGTCTTGAAATAAAAAACCCTGACGTATACGTCAGGGCCTTAATACATTCGATAATAGAATATTTTAACCGATTACCTGCACTTGGGCAGCAACCGTTCCTTTTCTTCCTTCTTCCTCTTCGTATTCTACTTTGTCACCTTCGTTTAACTTAACACCGTTCAACGCTGTTGCGTGAACAAAAATGTCACTTCCCGTCTCGTCGTTGGTAATGAATCCGTATCCCTTGGACTCATTGAAAAATTTCACTGTGCCTGTCATTCCAATAGATATTAAATAGATGTTTAGAACACTAATTTATAATTTTTATGGCATTCCTAAACAAATTGCGAATAAATAATTGGTAGAATCATTGATTTTCAGGCTTTTCTATTTCTTCGCCACGCATCTTTCTGATGTTATCCTCGGTCAACATATAATCCTTCATCTTTTTTCCACGGCTTTCCTTATATAGAAATAAGGGCATCGCCACTAAAAAAAGTCCTGCTGTACCGAAGCCGATACATTTATTGCCCAATGCGGTATATTCGTCATGTATACTGAAACCATAGATAATTGATCCCAAGGATCCCAATACGATTAAGAGGATGAAATATTTCATTTTGTAAAATTGATCAACTTTCTTCGATATGCGGTCAATAGTTTTGATTTGGTAATAAATCCGACATATTTACCATTTTTTATGACAGGAAGATTCCAAGCACCACTGCTTTGAAACTTATCCATAATGTCGGTCATTTTATCCTTTTCCAATTCAATGACATCCGGGGGATTGTGCATCACATCATTTGCGATGACCTTGTCATATAACGATTGGTTGAACATGACCGAACGAATATCGTCCAATAGAATGATGCCCATAAGCCTTTTGTCCTTTTTGTCAAGAACGGGAAAAATATTGCGATTTGATTTTACGACGGCCTTATTGACAATGTCGCCCAAGGTCATTTCGGGGTGTATCGCCACAAAATTTTTCTCGATAACCTTGTCGATATCCATAAGGGTGAGCACCGCATGGTCTTTGTCGTGTGTAATCAGTTCTCCCTTTCGTCCCAGCTCCATATTATATACCGAATGAGGGTGAACATATTTCGTAATGGAGAAGGAAATGGCCGAAGTGATCATCAGGGGTATGAACAGTTCATAGCCGCCAGTAACTTCGGCGATGAGGAATATCGCGGTAAGGGGCGCATGTAATACCCCCGCCATTAAACCAGCCATCCCCACCAAGGTAAAATTACTTTCAGAAATCCTAGTAGAAAGTATCTCGATATTATTCAAAATTTTGGCCACACAGTTCCCCATAAGGCTGCCCATAAACAAGGTTGGGGCAAAAATGCCGCCCACCCCACCAGCACCGAACGTTATGGAAGTCGCAAATATCTTAAAGACCACAAGGCCTGCCAAGAGTAGAATCACGGTCCATATATTGCTTAGATCGAGATTAAAGATATTGTTCTGTAAAAATTTATCAGGATTGCCCTTTACCAAATTGTTGATGACATCGAACCCCTCTCCAAAAAGCGGGGGAATAAAGAATACCAAAACCCCAATACTTACCCCACCGATCAACAAGCGTTTTATCGGAGATCCCATTTTGTCGAAAAACTTTTGTACCCTGTCGTATACTTCGGTAAAATAAATGGAAGTGATGCCGGCAACCAGTCCGAGTATTACGAAAAAAGGAACATCTGAAATCTTGAAACTGTCCTCGATCTTAAAGGGCAGCAAAACATCATCCCCAAAGAAAAAATAAGAAGTAATAATAGCCGATATTGATGCCAATAAGAGGGGTAGCATGGAAGCGATGGTCAAATCCAAGCTAAAGACCTCGATGGCGAAAATAATGGCGGCGATCGGAGCCTTGAAAATAGAGGAAAGTGCACCTGCAGCTGCACAGCCAATCAACAGGTTCCTCGCGGATTGGTTCATGTGGAACATTCTGGAGATGTTCGAGCTTATGGCCGCGCCCGTGGCAACGGAAGGCCCCTCGAGACCTACAGATCCTCCGAAACCGACCGTAAGCGGAGCGGTCAAAATAGAGCCTAACATCTGGTATCTTCTCATGATGCCCTTTCTCTTAGAGATGGCATAGAGCGTTGAAGGAATACCATGACTCACTTTGTTCCTGATAACATATTTGATCACGAGATAAACCAATACAAGGCCAATGATCGGAAATACAAAGTAGAAGGCATGGTGATAGTATCGAACCAAGTTCCCTTCCAATAAATGTTGATAGAAATGGGTAAGGTTTTTTAGGATTACCGCTCCGATCCCCGAGGTAAAACCTACTAAAACGCTTAGAATATATATAAATTGGCGCTCTGTTATATGCTTGGCCCTCCAAACAAGAAAATTCGTAAGCCAAGATTTCTTTAATATTGCCATGTCAAGCGGGATCTTATATTAGATCATAAAACTAAGTTTTCAGCTTTAATTTAAGATGTAGTTCATCGAGCTGTTCGTCATCAATGGGAGCAGGGGCATCGATCATAACATCGCGACCACTATTGTTTTTGGGGAAAGCGATAAAATCGCGAATGGTTTCCTGTCCGCCGAGGATAGCGACCAAACGATCTAGGCCAAATGCGATTCCGCCATGTGGGGGCGCACCATATTGAAAGGCATCCATCAAAAACCCAAATTGTGCTCTGGCCTGTTCTGGGGTAAAGCCCAAGTGTTTGAACATGGTACTTTGCATATCCTTGTCATGTATTCTAATGGAGCCGCCACCTATTTCATTACCGTTCAGCACTAAATCGTAGGCGTTGGCCTTGACCTTGCCGGGATCGGTATCCAAAAGTTCCATTTGTCCAGGTTTCGGAGAGGTAAACGGATGGTGCATGGCATGATACCTTCCGGTTTCCTCATCGAATTCAAGAAGTGGGAAATCTACGACCCAAAGCGGTGCGAACTCCTCCTTTTTTCGAAGGCCAAGACGCTCGGCCATTTCCATTCTCAGGGCACTTAATTGCCCTCTGGTCTTATTTGCGTCCCCAGACAACACACAAATCAGATCCCCTGTTTTTGCGCCCGTTGCTTTAGCCCAGTTGGCCAAATCCTCTTCATTATAGAACTTGTCAACGGAAGATTTAAAGGTGCCGTCCTCATTGCATTTAACATAGACCATGCCTTTTGCCCCAACTTGTGGTCTTCGCACCCAATCAACCAAGGCATCGATTTCCTTTCTAGTATAAGAAGCACCGCCTGGTATCGCGATGCCTACCACCAATTCGGCGGTATTGAATACGCTAAAATCCTTATGTTGGGCAAGGGCGTTCAACTCCCCAAATTCCATCCCAAAACGAATATCGGGCTTGTCATTTCCATATTTCACCATGGCTTCGTCGTAGGTCATTCTTGGAAATTTGGTTGTTTCAACACCTTTGATCTCTTTTAAAAGATGACGTGTCAACCCTTCAAAGGCATCTAAGATATCCTCTTGTTCCACAAAGGCCATTTCACAATCGATCTGTGTAAATTCAGGCTGTCTGTCGGCACGAAGATCTTCATCCCTAAAGCACTTTACAAGCTGAAAATACTTATCCATACCACCGACCATTAATAACTGTTTAAAGGTCTGTGGTGATTGTGGCAAGGCGTAAAACTGCCCTTTGTTCATACGGCTGGGAACCACGAAATCACGAGCACCTTCAGGTGTCGATTTAATGAGATAGGGTGTTTCGACTTCAATAAAACCTTCGTTTGAAAGATAATTTCTTACTTCCATGGCCACCCTGCTCCTAAAAATCAGGTTTTCCTTGACAGGATTTCTTCGGATGTCCAAATAGCGATATTTCATTCTCAGGTCCTCGCCACCATCTGTCTGGTCTTCTATGGTGAAGGGAGGTGTCTTTGAGCTATTCAATAAATGAAGTTCTTTGACCAATACTTCGATGCCCCCAGTCGGAATGTTCGCGTTTTTAGAGGTCCTTTCTATGACCTTTCCATTGACTTGAATAACGAACTCACGACCAAGGTTCCTACCCTGTTCCAAGAGTTCCTGTGAAGTTCTTTCCTCATCGAATATCAATTGTGTGATACCATAGCGGTCACGTAGATCGACCCAAACTACAAAACCTTTGTCCCTGGTCTTTTGGACCCAACCGGCCAAGGTTACCTCTTTATCAATGTCTGATTCCCTTAATTCTCCACAAGTATGACTTCTGTACATGTATTGTTCTTCTTTTAAAAAGGCAAATTTAATCGAAATTATGTATTGGGACTTGGTAATGAGCGTCGAAAAT
>NZ_JBATHS010000370.1:0-1549 GCF_049667165.1 Maribacter sp. | reverse complement strand
AAAAGTTGGTGCTAAATGCAATTTATTGGCAATGGTCGCGTCAAGGGAGTGGGGGTGGAGTGCGGAGAGTCTGAAGACCGTCTTTCAGGCGACCGTATGCAGCGTGCTTAACTATTGCGGCGCCGCTTGGCAGCCATGGCTGTCGGAGACCAATGTGAAATCACTGGACGCATGCCAGAACAGAGCGTTGCCAATGGTTACCCGTCAGCTACAGTCGACTCCCATTGAAGCACTTCGGCTGGAGGCAGAAGTACCCTCCATGCAAACAATGATCCACAGAAATTGCGTAAGTGCATGGGAGAAGACCCTGCGTCTCCCGCTCACCAATCCGCGCACCAAGCTGATAGAAGGTCCACAGCATAGACTCAAGAGCAGAGGTAGTTGGAGGGAGCTAGCAAGAAAAGAGGAGGAAAGCCTGGGACTAAATGAACTCCATCGAGCCCCGTTCCCAGTCCCCAAGCCACCCTGGGAGGCCCCTAAGGTAGGAACGTGGGAGGTGTACCCGGATCTCAACCCATCGTTTCGGCTATGCTCCACACCCGAAGAGAAGCTGGAAACGACAGTTGCACACCTGAAGGATATAGGTCCGTTCATCACATCGATTTACACGGATGGATCTCCGGGAGAAAATGGGAAGGATGGTGGAGCAGCAGCGGTGATTTGCAGTGGTCATCCGGACAACCTAAGAATAGTACAGGTCTTGACGTGGCGGGGTGGTGGGGTGGTTTCGGCGCTCGAGGCGGAGAGGGAGGGGATGAGGTTGGCATTGGAATGGGTGGACCAATTAACAGTCACATCGGGCCCGGTGTTGATCGCTTCCGACAGTCGCTCACTACTCGCAGAAATTTGCACTCCATCTGCCGCCGATGACTCTCAGCTAGTTGAATTGCGAAGACAGCTTGAGGGAAGTAAACAACACATCGTCATACAATGGGTACCGGGTCACTGTGGATTGATTGGGAATGAGAGGGCGGATATGGAGGCGAGGACGGCTTCGACGGGAAGAAGGAAAGCTAAGGAAGAGGGAAGGAGTGTGCCGTTGTGCACTGCAAAGGCACGTATCCGCCGTCTGATAGTTGACCCGCCAGTGTCACATGTCCGGACAAAATTGGTCTATCAGGGCATCAAGGGCAAGGCGGTCCTCAGCAGGAAGGAGGCGGTGCTGCTCGCACAGTTGCGCAGTGGTCACTGTAGGCGGTTGGCAGCTTATCGGCACGTGGTGGAGGAGGGGGTTTCCCCTACATGCCCCAACTGCAAAAAAGAGCCAGAGGACATGGTACATTGGCTACAAAAGTGTCCAGCAACCGCCGAGAAAAGAAGAAAGGCATTCGGGGGGACGTCGCCTCCTTTGTCGGTTCTTTACCAGGAACCGGTGGCGGCGCTGGCGTATGCCTGCGACTCTTGGGTCGTATGAGCGCCAAGTGCCGCACAACAACAACAACAACAGCAGCAGCAGCGCGGGTATTTTTGTAGGGCTGACATATAAAGGCTACATTTAAGAGCACCCCAGATTTCAGAGTGATGTTATGATTTTTAATGTAGCCTACAG
>NZ_JBATHS010000369.1:0-4788 GCF_049667165.1 Maribacter sp. | reverse complement strand
CTACAGTGAGCGGTATGGTCTTAGAGGTTCCCGTAGAGGTCGGTAATCAAGTTATTGAGAGTAACAATTTTAATGAAGGAACTACGATTGCGGCTATCGCCGATGTTGATAAAATGATTTTCGAAGGTAAGGTAGATGAATCGGAGGTCGGTAAGATCAAGGAAAATCTACCATTGGAAATAACAGTAGGGGCCATCGAGAATAAAGTGTTCAATGCGATATTGGATTACATAGCCCCTAAGGGAAAAGAGGAAAACGGAGCTGTCCAGTTTGAAATCAAGGGGACCTTAAGTAAGAAAGACACTATTTTCATTAGAGCTGGTTTAAGTGCCAATGCATCCATTATATTGGCGAAAGCCGATAGTGTACTATCTTTAAAGGAAGGATTGGTACAGTATGATGACAAGACAAAAAAACCCTTTGTTGAAATAGCAACCGGTGATCAGCAATTTGAGCGCAGAGAGGTTGAGTTGGGTATCAGTGATGGAATCTATGTCGAGGTTAAATCAGGAGTTTCCGAAAATGATAAAATAAAGGTCTGGAACGAGATTAAGCCCGATGAATTCGCCGATTGATTATTTAACATAAAATTTGGAGAAATTCTTGTAACATTTTAACATCTTAGATGTCCTATACACGGATTCCTTTTTAGATATTTCCAAAACAACAAACAAACCAACATGATTGAAATCAAAGACCTTCATAAATCCTATAAAATGGGAAGCAATTCCCTTCACGTTCTTAAAGGCATAAATTTCAAGGCAGAAGCCGGTGAATTGGTCGCTATTATGGGTTCTTCAGGTTCTGGAAAATCTACCTTGCTGAATATTTTGGGCATGTTGGACGAGGCGAATTCAGGCGAGTATATCCTGGATGGTGTTCCCATTAAAAATCTGAATGAGACCAAGGCCGCGAAATATCGCAATAAATTCTTAGGATTTGTTTTTCAATCCTTTAACTTGATCAATTACAAAAGCGCGTTAGAGAATGTGGCCTTACCCTTATATTATCAAAAAATTCCTAGAAAAGAGCGGCAAGAAAGGGCAATGAAGTATTTGGAACAGGTAGGCCTAAAAGAGTGGGCCACCCATTTGCCCAGTGAACTTTCCGGAGGTCAGAAACAGCGTGTCGCCATTGCCAGGGCTATGGCCGCAGAGCCTAAGGTGCTATTGGCCGATGAGCCCACCGGGGCCTTGGACAGTACTACCTCTTATGAGGTAATGGATCTGCTCCAAAAAATAAATGATCTGGGAAACACGATTCTGGTTGTGACCCACGAAGATGACATCGCCCATATGTGTAAGCGTATTATCCATTTAAAGGATGGTATTATCGAAAAAGACGAAAAAGTTACGCAGGTAAGAGCTTCTCAATATGTTTAGTAGAGACAACTGGAACGAAATTTTCCAAACCATTCAAAAGAATAAACTTCGGACCTTCTTGTCTGGGTTTACAGTGGCATTGGGTATACTCATATTTGTTGTGCTCTTTGGTTTTGGAAATGGCTTGATCAATACTTTTGATGAGTTTTTTGGAGACGATGCCACCAACGTATTCTATATTTTTCCAGGACGAACCTCCATGCCCTATAAAGGCTACAAATCCAATCGACAAATAGAGTTCGACAATGAAGATCTCGCCGAGATCAACAAGAATTTTGCACCTTTCTTGGAATATTCAACGCCCAGGATATTCAGAAATGGATTAGTGAAATATAAGGAGGAATCGAATAATTATTCAACGAGAGCTGTTGGTCCTTCCTATCAATTTGCGGAGAAAACGATAATGATGAAAGGTCGTTATCTTAATCTAGAAGATATCAAAAACAAAACGAAGTATGCTGTAATAGGTAGGCTCGTTGAAAAAGATCTGTTCGGTGCCCATGAGTCTATTGGGGAGCATATCGACATTGCTGGGAGTGCTTTTAAGGTTATTGGGGTATTTCAGGATGATGGTGGAGATAACGAGGAGAGAAATATCTATATCCCGTACACAACTAGGCAATTGATTGAGAAGAATACGGATAAATTGGATCAGATTATTGTAGCATTCAAACCAGAACTGGGTTATGCTGGGGCTATGGCTTTTGAAAAGAGCTTGAATGATTTTTTAAGGGAAAAGAAGTATATAAGTCCTACTGATCAAAACGGATTGTTTATTCGTAATGTGGCAGATCAACTGCAACAGAACCAACAATTTGCCCGGGTACTGCAGCTGATCGTGGCGTTTGTGGCCTTTGGTACGATTATCGCCGGGATTATTGGAATCAGTAATATCATGGTGTTCGTGGTAAAGGAACGGACTAAGGAATTGGGCATTCGAAAGGCTTTGGGGGCAACGCCTAAATCAGTAATAGGCACAATTCTATTAGAATCCATATTTATAACGACCATTTCAGGTTTTATAGGGATGATGATCGGAATAGCGATACTGAGTTCATTGGGGGAAAAATTAAAGGATTTTTTCATTACAAATCCCAATATTAATTTGGGTACAGCAATCTTTGCAACGGTTATATTAATAGTTTTTGGTGGTTTAGCAGGGTATATTCCAGCACGACGGGCAGCACGTATAAAACCAATTGTGGCATTAAGGGATGAATAATATGAGCTTCATATTCGACAGCAATACATGGCAAGAGATCTTTGGTTCTATTGGAAAGAATAAGACCAGGACGATAATCACTGTTATAGGGGTACTCTGGGGTATTTTTATTTACATAGCATTATCGGGATCGGCCAAAGGATTGGACAATGGTTTTGAAAAGGCCTTTGAGACCGTAGCGATGAACAGTATGTTCGTATGGGCCCAGAGTACGAGCATGCCTTATGAAGGCTATAAAACAGGTAGGCAGTTGCAATTGAAAATAGGCGATGTGACGGTTTTGGAGAATAGGGTGCCTGAAATCCAAAATATTGTCCCTCGAAATGCAAAAGGGGTATTTGGAGATCCACCAGCTTTGGTTGTAAATGGACAAAAATCAGGAAATTATGCGATATATGGGGATTTCCCTGTTTATACCAAAATTGCGACCAAAAAAATATATGATGGGGGTAGGTTCATCAATGATGATGATATTGAACAGACGCGAAAGGTCTGTGTTATTGGCGAACGAACACAAAACGAGTTGTTTGAAAAGGACGAGGATCCCATAGGGGCTTATATCAGAGTTGATAACATCTATTTTCAAATCGTGGGGATTCATAAATTCACTCCTGGCGGAGGGTTTGAAACGGATAGCGATATCTATATTCCTTTTACAACGTATCGGAAGTTGTACAACACTGGCGATAATGTGGGTTGGCTGACAATAGCCGCTTATAACGATGCTGATGTGGTGCAAGTAGAAAAGGACATTAAATCGATTTTAAAGAGTATTCATAAGGTAGATCCCGAAGATGAAAGAGCTTTTGGTTCATTTAATTTGGGTGAGGTGTTCAATCGTATCATGGGTTTTGCCAAAGGAATGACATTCTTATCCTTGGTGGTGGGTATTGCCACTATTTTGGCGGGAGTGATCGGAATAGGTAATATTCTATTGATATCCGTAAAAGAGCGTACAAAGGAATTGGGCGTGCGTAGGGCTTTGGGTGCAACTCCTTTAGAGGTGAAGTCCCAGATAATTTTGGAGTCTGTGTTTTTGACGGTCATTGCAGGGATCATGGGAATAATTTTAGGGGCAGCTACCCTTAGTTTAATAAACAGTTTTACAGAAGGTGGCGATTTCCCATATGCCAATCCTACTGTGCCTATTCCGTATGTGTTGGGAGCCTTGGCGATCATGGTGATTTTGGGCACCCTGATTGGGTTGATACCCGCGCAACGGGCAGTGAGTATCAAACCGATTGATGCCTTGCGGGAAGAGTAAGAAACAAATAACAAACCAGTATATAAATTAATACACTTTTAAAATGAACAAATATTTAAAGTATTCTTTAATAGGGATTTTGGTGCTAGGGGCACTATGGGCTGCGGCATTCTTTATAAAATCCAATAGTAAATCGGCAATCACCTATGAGACACAGAAGCCATTTATTACGAATATAGAAAAGAAAACCGTGGCTACTGGGAAGGTGGTGCCAGAGGATGAAATTGAGATTAAGCCCCAAATATCGGGTATTATCGAGAAAATATATTTGGAAGAAGGTGTCAAGGTCAAGGCTGGGGATTTAATAGCGCTTATAAAAGTGGTTCCCAATGAACAAGCACTCAACCAAGCAAGAGGTAGGGTTCGCAACGCCGAACTCGCATTGAACAATATAAAGATCGAGTATAATAGGAACAAGGCCCTGTTTGATAAAGGGGTCATATCGAGTCAGGATTTTAACAGCTTACAATTACAGTATGATCAAGCCCAACAAGAGTTGAGCAATGCACAAGCCGACTACCAAATCATACGCAGGGGATCTGCAGGAGGTTCTTCGACGGCGAACACGAATATTCGTGCCACGGTAGACGGTACCATCCTTGAAATTCCTGTGGAGGAAGGGGATCAAGTAATCCAAAGCAATAACTTTAATGATGGTACGACCATCGCCACCATTGCAGATTTGACCAAAATGATTTTTGAAGGAAAGGTAGATGAAGGCGAAGTAGCGAAACTGAAATTGGGTACACCATTAAAAATAAGCCTTGGGGCTGTAGAAGGGAAGGAATTGGATGCCAAACTACGATTCATAGCGCCTAAGGGGGTTGAGGAAACCGGTGCGGTACAGTTCAAGATAGAAGGTGATGTTGAAATACAGGAAGATATTTTTATCCGGGCAGGTTATAGCGCCAATGCATCTA
>NZ_JBATHS010000368.1:0-5520 GCF_049667165.1 Maribacter sp. | reverse complement strand
TCCCGAATTACCGTGACCTTTACCTGACCTGGATAGGTCATATCGGTTTGTATTTTTTGGGATATCTCAAAAGATAACTGGGCCGCTTTCTCATCACTTACCTTTTCACTTTCTACAATAACCCGAAGTTCCCTACCTGCTTGTATCGCATACGCTTTTTGCACACCACCAAAGGCAAAGGCAATCTCTTCCAGATCTTTCAAACGTTGAATATAAGAATCCAATACCTGTCTTCTGGCACCTGGTCGTGCCCCACTGATCGCATCACAAACCTGAACGATCGGTGAAATCAATGTTTTCATTTCAATTTCGTCATGGTGGGCACCAATGGCATTGCATACATCTGGTTTCTCGCCATACTTTTCGGCCCATTGCATACCTAATATGGCGTGCGGAGTTTCAACCTCAGCCTCTGTATTTGGCACTTTACCGATATCATGTAAAAGTCCGGCACGTTTGGCCAATTTCGTATTCAATCCCAGTTCCGCTGCCATTACCCCGCAAAGCTTGGCCACTTCCCTGGAGTGTTGCAACAGGTTCTGCCCATAGGACGAACGGTATTTCATTCTACCGACCGCTTTGATCAATTCAGGGTGCAAGCCATGGATCCCAAGATCGATTACAGTCCGCTTACCGATCTCCACTATTTCCTGTTCTATTTGCTTTTCGGTCTTTTTGACGATTTCCTCAATTCGTGCCGGGTGGATCCTTCCGTCGGTCACCAATTTATGTAAGGACAACCTTGCGATTTCCCGACGTACCGAATCAAAACAGGAAAGAATAATCGCTTCCGGCGTATCATCAACAATGATCTCAACTCCGGTCGCTGCTTCAATAGCCCGTATATTTCTACCCTCACGTCCAATGATCCGCCCTTTGACATCATCGGATTCCAAATTGAAAACCGAAACACAATTCTCTACGGCTTCCTCGGTCCCGATACGTTGAATGGTATTGATCACTATTTTTCGCGCTTCTTGCTGGGCGGTAAGTTTGGCTTCTTCCATGGTCGTCTGCAAATAGGCCATGGCATCGCTTTTGGCGGTCTCTTTAAGGGATTCCATCAATTGACTTTTTGCTTCTTCGGCCGATAGACCTGATATCACCTCGAGCTGTTGTACCTGATTCGTATGCAGTTTTTCAAGTTCAGCCTGTTTTTTGTCATAAAACTCCTCCTTATGGGCCACATCCTTGATCTTAACTTCCAACTGCTCGTTCAGTTTTTTGCTTTTCGCCAATTCATTACTGACCTGGGATTCCTTATCCCTGACCCTTTTCTCAGCCTCGGATATTTTTTTATCCTTGTTGATGATGACTTTCTCGTGTTCGGCCTTGAGTTCCAAGAACTTCTCCTTGGCCTGGAAAATCTTGTCTTTCTTAACGTTCTCCCCTTCGAGATTGGCCTCTTTAAGGATGGCGTTCGCTTCCTTTTTTGCGTTGGCCACCGTTTTTGATGCTTTGCCTTTCTCTAGGATTTTCGCAATCACAAATCCGATAATAAGGCCCGCTAGCGCAACTAATATGAGTGTGGTACTGTCCATAATTTCAAAATTTAATATAAAAAAACCCACATTGGAGAAGTTTTGTACAAACTCCAGAAAACAGGTTTAGGGCTAACAGACTGATCAAGGATCCCTATACAAGTAGGGCATGCTTTTACAATCTAAACTCACCCTTTTTAAACAAATTAATGTTGAGTTCGTCAAAAGATATTACCAATGTGGGCAGTAACTTAATGCTATTTAAAAGAACTTATTTAATACCAAGCTTCGAATTCACCAGTTCGTCCAATGCCCTTAATCGTTCAGTGGCCTCTTGGTTTCCTTCAGATTGATCAATGCCTTTTTGTTCAATTTTTGAGGCAAACTGCAGTGCGCACATGGCAAGCACGTCTTGTTTGTCCCTTACGGCATAATTCTGTTCAAACTTCTTTGCCAATTGCTCAATGTTCTTCGCCGCTTTCCGCAACCCTTCCTCTTGGCTGGGGTCTATTGTTAAAGGGTACACCCTTTCTGCAATGGAAAGCTTTATTTTGAGTCTTTCTGACATCCTTTTTAAACCTTACTCGGAAAGTTGGGCAATACAATGGTCCAACTCCCTGATCAACGTATTTATCTTAAGCTTAGCTTCTGTTTTATTTGTATTACTGCCAAGCATCGAATTTGCGAGTTTAAGTGAATTATACTTTTGCTCCCATTCGGAAACGGTTAGCTCGGTTGAATTCTTCTGGTTTCGTGTTGAAACCAATTCCTCTTCCAACTTTTCGTTAGTCTGCTGCAACATCTCCAATTTATGCAACAACTTACTAATCTTGTTTTCTAGGGAATCAACAATTTTCACCAATTCACTCATATACAAAACTCAATGCGTATTACACAAAGTTAACATAGATATAATGACTGGGCAATAGTTTTTCGAAATATTCTTTAAGTATTACTTTAAACCCTGCTGTTGATTGGCCTATTGCATGTAACATTGAAAAATCGAAACAGTTTTTTCCCCTTCGAGGCGGTTAATTATATTCATCTGATTAATTTTATCGCGTATTCAAGGTTTCCAATACCCCATGCATAAAATAAATTGCAAGGTATTTGGTTACATTGTTATCAATTAAATAGATTATGCGTAGTACATCCCTTGTTTTTTTATTTTCATTTATTTTCTCTTTCGCGCTCTTGGCCCAGGAGAATTATCCCAAGGAAGCATTTCGCCCACCTTTGGACATTCCTCTAGTGCTGGCGGGAACTTTTGGAGAATTGAGATCCAATCATTTTCATTCCGGCATCGATATCAAGACACAGCAAAGAGAGGGCCTTCCTGTTTATGCCATTGGGGATGGGACGATAACCCGAATAAAAGTTTCATTATGGGGATATGGTAAAGTCCTCTATGTCGCACATCCCAACGGATATACCTCTGTCTATGGGCATTTACAAAAATTTGCTCCCAAGATCGAAGCCTACGTCAAAAAGATGCAGTACGATAAAAAATCGTATGAGGTAGAGCTATTTCCCGAATATGGGGAGATAAAACTGGATAAGGAAGAGGTCATAGCGTACAGTGGCAATACCGGAGGTTCCTCTGGCCCCCACTTACATTTTGAAATCAGGAGCAGTATTTCAGAAAAACCAACGAACCCGCTTTTATATGGACTTGAAATACGCGACGCCACCAACCCTACTTTGGTAAGCCTTTATGGTTATCCACTTTCAGAAAATGCACAAGTGAACCAAAGTGCCATAAAGACACAGCTGAATTTCACGCGTCAAAAAGACGGTTCCTTCCTCGCAGATAAGGTAACGGCAGCGGGTACCATTGGCTTCGGTTTTATTGGTTTTGACCGGCAGGATATGGCCGCCAATAAGAATGGGGTATATTCCGTTCGCCAAGTGGTTAACGGACAAGTCTATACCGATTACGACTTTGAGACCTTCTCATTCTCTGAAACACGCTATATCAATACATTGATCGATTATGATCATTTCGGCAAATACAAACAACGTATCCAAAAATGCTTCAAATCCCCAGGCAACCGTTTGAGCATTTATAATACCTTGGTCAATGATGGTAAAATTGTTGTTAAAGAAGGACTTTCCTATACCGTCGAATTGTTGATTTTTGATTTGGAAGGTAATTTGACTAAATTGGTTATTCCCGTGGAAGGAAAAAGACAAGACTTGAAAATTCCTGATGAAATCCCTAAAACCGAAAGCTATATTGTTGCCAATCGCCCGAATAACTTTGACCTCGGATTGGCCAAAGTCTATTTTCCGGCCAATACGTTCTACGAGGATTTTTATATTGATTTGAAGAAAGGCACCGATACGGTAACCGTACACAATAACAGGGTACCTGCCCACAGGAATTTCACGTTGACCTTTGATGTGTCAAAATATTCGGAGGCAGAACGCAAACAACTTTTCATAGCCCGTTTGGACAAGGATTTAAAACCTTCCTATGCATCGACCTATAAGCGAGGGAACACATTTACCACCAGAACCCGAAACTTAGGTACGTATACTTTGGCCAAGGATACTATTGCCCCTAAAATCAATACCAAGAACTTCAAGGACAAGCAATGGCTGAACAACTACCGTTATTTAAGTCTAAAAATATCAGATGACCTAAGTGGTATAGACACCTATTCGGCCACCCTGAACGGAGACTGGATCCTCATGGAATATGAACCCAAAACGAATACGCTTACCTATAATTTCGATGACATGATTTTAAATAAAAAACAATGTGTCCTTAAGGTTACCGTTACTGATAATGTAGGCAATGCCAATACATACGAAGTTTCATTCTTTAGAAAATAAAACACTTTGAAGTGTCCCAAGACAACTTTATTTTTATTTTTTCTGTACCCTTATATCCACATTTGGGCGCAAACCGCAACGATTACGGGCATTGTATTCGATGAAAATAAACATCCGCTGTCAGAGGTAAACATTGTAAGTCCTTCAGGGGGCACCGCAACAGACCTTAGCGGCTATTTCATATTGCAGGTTGTTGCCGAACAAGAGAACCGCATCGTATTTTCCCATATAGGCCATAAGGCCGTGGTTTTGGAGAACTTGATCCTTAAAACAAACGAAATCTATGAATTCAACCCGGTACTTGACGCAAAAATAACACAGATCGATGGAGTAACGATTTCAGCTACCGGTGAAAAAAAGGTTGACGGAATCACAAGCATTTCCCCGAGCATGGTGCGACAAATACCAGGAGCCAATGCCGGGGTAGAGAATATCCTTAAACTTCTACCGGGGGTTTCCTCCAATAATGAATTGAGTACCCAATATGCTGTACGTGGGGGCAATTATGATGAAAATCTGGTCTATATCAACGAAATTGAGGTGTATCGTCCGTTTTTAATCCGTGCGGCACAACAGGAAGGCTTGAGCATTGTGAATGCTGACATGATACGCAAAGTGGAATTCTCCCCAGGTGGTTTTCAAGCGAAATACGGGGATAAGCTTTCTTCGGTTTTGGATATCACCTATAAAAGCCCCGTGGCCTTTGGAGCACAAACGGAGGTAAGTTTATTGGGGGCAAGTGTGGCCCTTGAAAACCTGTCAAAGAATAAAAAGCTCTCTTACATTACCGGGGCACGATACCGAAATAATGGTCTTTTGGTCAATAGCCAACAGACAAATTCAAATTTCAATCCGGTATTCGCCGATTTTCAGGGGTATGCCACGTATCGACTAAACAACCAACTTCATTTTGATGTTTTAGGCCATGTGTCGATCAATGATTATCAAAACGAGCCTTTGGACAGGCAGACGAATTTCGGAACACTTGCTGATCCTAAGGCCCTTTTAGTACATTACTCAGGCGGTGAGAACAACAAATATGCAACGGCGCTGGGCGCGGTGAAGGCCAGTTATTTTCTCAATGAAGCTGTTACCCTGAAACTAATCGCCTCACTATACCACACCACGGAAGAGGAATATTCCGATGTGCTCGCCCGTTATGCCCTAGGGAATGTAGTTACGGACCTTGGAAGTGAAACCT
>NZ_JBATHS010000367.1:0-2181 GCF_049667165.1 Maribacter sp. | reverse complement strand
AAACTCTTTTGATAAAGTATAATTATGTTCCTAACCAAATTATTACTTATGAAAATCAATTCGGTGAACAATTACATTTTAAAGTCATTCTTAATGAGAGAGAAAAAAGTGAATATGCTACAAGAGGCACTCTTTCTGGAGGAGGTGGATATTTAAGTAATTACTATGATAGTAAAATAATAAGAATTGATATTTTAGAAAATAACATAGGTTATGATACTAATGGCGACTATTCAAAAGTAAACTATATTTTTTCAAAGAATTTTGATAGATTCACGAATGGAATTAACTTTCCAATGTGGAACATAACTTTTTTCTCTTTTATTGATGAATTACAAAATAGTGTCAATCTTTATACAATTGATTATAATAGTTCCAAAAAAAATCAAATGAATGTTAATGGACATTTATTTCAAAATATTGTTCTTATTGAATCTAACAGTAACGAAACTAAAAATGATTTTTCAACATTTGGTCCATTAATACAAAACGTAAACAAAATTTATTACGACTATGATTTTGGAATAGTACAATTTAGTGATACTGAAGGAAAAGAATGGAAAGTAATATACCCTGAATAAAAGCCAGTTGCCAACACCGTGTCCTATGAAAAGCCTTAGTCCAGTTCTCTAAAGTTAATTAATATTTTCTTTTTTACTTAAACCACCTTTTTCCTTTTTAATATAACTTGCTCGGCATCCTATATGTGATCGGCCTCGAAATAGGTCGTCACCGGCATCTGTATGATTATAAGTTATAATAGACCCGGCCACTTGCTATAAATATGTGGTCCCGCTAACTAGTGGGCCACCCACGGTGTTTTGTGGTACAGGTCTTGAATACTTCTTCGTGAGCTTTGTTATGGTTCTTTTTTAGTGTTTTCTTAAATTATTCTATTACTCCTATCGTATAGGGAATTTCTGTTTTTATCACTGCCAAGGTCCTGCTCAAAAGCTTTCGCGCCACTTTGATGATGATGCTCTTGACGTTCTTACCCGTATGCTTACGGTAATACGCCTGCATCACAGGGTCGGCCCGTATCGCCTGCCAAGAGGCCTCTACGAAATAACTCCGTATCAATCGGTGTGCCCTTGGTGTGATACCCATTACTTTATAGTTGTTTCCACTTTGATGTACCCCTGGGGCAAGACCTACGTAGCCTGCCAAATGCTTCACACTATTGAAACGTCTCAAGTCTCCCAGTTCACATAGTATGCCACAGGCAACGATTCCCCCGACACCAGGTATACTTCTCAGTAACATATAATCTTTCTTATAATGCACCTTGCAGTATCTTCTGAGCTGTGTCGAAACATCCCTCAACTCTTGATCTACAAATCGGAATGAACGCATCCTGCTCTCCAAGGTCGCCTTCGCCGTGGGGTGCTTGAACACCATATCGTCCAACCAATTACGGTACCTATGGCTCCAATGGTCGTTGTCGAACTCCTCAGCCTCCTTGATGCCGAAATACAACAACTGCATCTTGATATAGCTCTTTATCCTTCTGAAATCCTTTACCAGATCGTTGCGTCTTCTGAATAGACTGCGGAGTTCCTCTCTTTCGATATCAGGAACCACTATACTCTCCAAACGGCCATCTTTCAGTTCCCTACTGATCAGTTGAGCATCGATCTTATCGGTCTTGGTATGCTTCTCCTTGCCCTTGCGATGGATATCAGCAGGGTTGACCACCAAAGAACGCCAACCGTAGCCCTCGAAACAGCGGTGGGCATGATAGCCACAGCAACCTGCCTCGTAGGCCACACTTACTTCGTGGCCCGGGAAATGTTTTGTAACGTAGTTCAACAATTGTTCAGGATCGGACGACATACTAAAGGACTTGCCACAGAACAGTTCCGTTGAACAATGGACTTTCCAACTTCGTTTGTGAATGTCGATACCAATGAATAGCTTTGGGTGAGCAGTTTGTTGAGTTTTCATATCTTTTGATTTTAGTGAATCTTAAAGATACTTGACTTACTGCTTTTTCATCAATGCTAAAAATAATTGCGGTTTAGTGCTTAATCAAAGGTCGTTGCGCGTTTGTAACGTCTGATTTTCCTTCGGAAAATCCTCGCATACAAACCCGCAACTATTCTTATACATAAACGTTAGGCACAATTAAAACACACTCATATGGAAGAAAAATACTTTTGCAGAAAATGTAAGGGACTAAGG
>NZ_JBATHS010000366.1:0-37832 GCF_049667165.1 Maribacter sp. | reverse complement strand
GGACACTATATCTATCCTTATTCCCTTTTGCATTCAAAACATTGACAATCATTCTTTTACTATCGATATCGGTTACCAGTAAATTCAAAAGTTCACCCCGTCTAAGTCCGGAGGAATATAGTAGACCAACGATGCACCTATGTTTGATATTATTGGTGTTCGCCATGATCTTGATAATCTCCTCTTTGGAAATAACTTTTGGCAACTGCTTCTGTTTTCTAGGCCTTTCAATCGAATAGAACCTATTGGGCATTCCCAGAACGATCTCGTAATAGAATTTGATACTGTTGACCACCATGTTTATGTATGAATTCGATTTGCGCTCTTGGATCAATTTTTGTAGATAATTTCGGACATCCATTTCGTTAAGATCCGTTGGATCGGTTTCATAATAATAATTGATGAACGCTTCAAAACAGGATACATAGTTACGGACTGTATTTTCGGCGTACCGCTTCAGCTCGAGTTTTAGCAAGTAGCCTTCAGGACAGTTCTTATATCCTTCTCTTTCGGGACGGTTCCTTATCTGTGCCAAATTCAATTCGGGATTATCGCGATGAACCAAGCGTTCGGCAAAAAAATAATTCCCGTTGACCCATGCCACTCCACGGAAAGTTTTAAAAACTAATTCTAGATTTATTTTGGTGTTGGGAATATAAAACATGCCAAATTGCTTGCTCCAGGAAACATTGGGCAAAGAATCGACCATGGCCTGTAGTACTTTATTGGTGTTATATTGAAGCCCAATAAATTTTTGGTTGTCTATCATTAAATGCTTCAAGGTGATACTTTGATTAGGACCCATAGTCTCTTTTTTTGACCAAATTATTCTAAATATTTTTAATAGTCGTACCTTATACGGATAGGATACGTATAATGAACCGATAAACTATGAATAGATGAGATTATTTAAGGAATGCCTTCATTGCGGTAAGGAATTGGAAGGTAGAACGGATAAGAAATTCTGTGATCCACAGTGTAAAAGCTCCTTTCAGTACCAGAAGGAAAAAGAACGCCCGGAGCGGTTTTACAATAAAGTTGACAACCAATTGAAACTTAACCGCAAGATATTGAAAGAATATAACAAGGGAGGCAAGGTAACAGTACGGGCAGAAGTTTTATTGGAACTGGGTTTCGACCCTAATTTCTTCACCCATTATTGGAAGAACCAAAAAGAGGATATATATCTTTTTGTTTACGAGTATGGGTTTTTGGCAAGAAAAGAGAATGGCAAAGAAAAATATGTACTGGTCATTTGGCAGGATTATATGATGAAGAATCCAAAACAGTCCAAAATAAATTAAAATATATGGTTATTTCTATAAATGGGATTTTGTTGTACCTATGTTGTACCTGAAACAAAAAAGCCAAGACTATAAATCTTGGCTTTCCCTTTGTACTCGAGGCGGGACTTGAACCCGCACGGCCTAATGGCCATTGGATTTTAAGTCCAACGTGTCTACCAATTCCACCACTCGAGCTTGTCCTCCGAAGCCTTGCTATAGGAGGGCTAGCCATAAACAAAAAAAACGCTGGCAAGCAGCGTTTCGAGCGAAAAACGGGATTCGAACCCGCGACCTCCACCTTGGCAAGGTGGCGCTCTACCAACTGAGCTATTTTCGCATTTTAAAAGAACTACACAACATTACTGATGCGGACGCAAATTTAATACAATTCTATAAACGGCAAAGAAATTTTGTTCGAAAAAATTCAAACCTAAACGGTTGGCACCATTTCAGTTTAGGATGTCGCTTTCTTGTTCTTGGTCAACAATCGTTTGATTTCGTTAAGCTTCATCAAAGCTTCTACCGGGGTAAGGGTATTGATATCCAAATGGATGATTTCCTCTTTTATCTGTTCCAATAAGGGGTCATCCAAATTAAAGAAACTGAGTTGCATGTCATCTTGAACCGCTTGTAACTTATCGGTCAATTCTTCGCTGGAATGCGATTTCTCCAATTTTTTCAAAATCTTATTGGCTTTTTGAATGACCTGTTGCGGCATTCCGGCCATTTTGGCTACGTGGATTCCGAAACTATGCTCGCTGCCCCCAGGAATCAACTTGCGTAAGAACAAGACCTTGTCTTTCAGTTCTTTGATCGATACATTATAATTCTTGATACGCTCAAAAGTCGATGCCATTTCATTGAGTTCATGATAGTGGGTGGCAAAAAGTGTTTTGGCCCTCGCGGGATGTTCATGTATATATTCCGAAATGGCCCATGCTATCGAAATACCGTCATAGGTACTCGTACCCCGCCCGATCTCATCCAAAAGAATAAGGCTTCTCTCCGAGAGGTTGTTCAAGATCGAGGCGGTTTCATTCATTTCGACCATAAAGGTCGATTCGCCCATAGAGATATTGTCACTTGCGCCGACGCGGGTGAAAATCTTATCGACATAGCCTATTTTGGCGGATTCAGCGGGTACAAAACTACCCATTTGGGCCAATAGAACGATTAAGGCGGTTTGTCGTAACAAGGCCGATTTACCACTCATATTGGGCCCTGTGATCATGATGATCTGTTGATTTTCACGATTGAGTATGACATCATTTGAGATGTAGGTTTCCCCTAAGGGAAGTTGTTTTTCGATGACGGGGTGGCGTCCTCCGATGATTTCCAATGCTGTTGAATCATTGAGCTGTGGCTCATTGTAATCATTGTTTATGGCCAATTGTGTAAATCCACAAAGACAGTCTAAGGTGGCAATTTGATGGGCATTGTTCTGTACGGGTACGATATATTCCTGCATCCAGACCACCAATTGGGCGAAAAGCTGTTGTTCAAGTTGGGTTATTCGCTCTTCGGCACCTAGTATTTTAGCCTCATATTCCTTTAGTTCTTCTGTGATATAGCGTTCGGCATTCACCAAGGTCTGTTTGCGTATCCAGGAATCGGGCACCTTGTCTTTGTGGGTATTCCGTACTTCAATATAATAACCAAATACATTGTTCGAAGCTATTTTCAACGAGGTTATACCGGTAATTTGGGTTTCCCTTTCCAACATTTTGTCTAAATAGGCCTTGCCTGAAAAGGCCAATCCCCGAAGTTCATCCAACTCTTCGGAATACCCTTCTGCTATAACATGCCCTTTGAGTACATTGACCGGGGCCTCTTCATTGACCATCTCCTTGATCTTTTGCCGCAACATATCACAGGTATGCAATTGGTCCCCGATAAATTGTAAGGCGTCATTCTCGCAAAGGGTGGTCACCTGTTTGATCGGGATGACGGCTTCTAAGGAGTTTTTTAACTGGATTACTTCCTTAGGATTTATTTTTCCCGTGGCGATTTTGGAAATCAGCCGTTCCAAATCACCGATTTGTTTCAAATGGTGCCGTAATTTCTTGAAATCGGTAGGTTCTTTTTTTAAATAGGAAATTACCCGATGTCGCCTGCGTATTTTTTCAATGTTCTTTAAGGGGAGCGCCAACCATCGTTTCAACATTCGACCGCCCATCGGCGAAATGGTATGATCAATAACCTCTAAAAGGGTAACGGCATTGTTGTTCGAGGAATGGTAGAGCTCCAGGTTTTTGATGGTGAAGCGATCCATCCAGATATATTCTTCCTCTGCAATACGCTTTATGGTATTGATATGCTGTAATTGCCGATGTTGGGTCTCCGAAAGATAGTGCAAGACCACCCCTGAAGCAATGATCCCATGGCTCAGTTGGTCTACCCCAAATCCCTTTAAGGAATTGGTCTTGAAGTGCTTGGTCAAGGTTTCGAGGGCATAATCTTCCTGAAACAACCAATCCTCGGTAAAAAAGGTATGGAACTGCTTGCCAAAAACAGCTAGAAAATCGGTCTTATGGGCCTTGGAAACCAATATTTCATTGGGATCGAGGTTTTGTAGCAATTTATCAACCTGTTCCTCATTGCCTTCGGCAACCAAGAATTCCCCAGTGGAAATATCCAGAAAGGAAACCCCCAATAATTTTCTGCCAAAGTGAACGGCACATAGAAAATTGTTGGTCTTTGCATTGAGAATATCATCATTTAGGGCGACCCCTGGCGTTACTAACTCGGTTACGCCCCGCTTTACAATGCTCTTTGTGAGTTTGGGGTCTTCTAATTGATCACAAATGGCGACCCGTTGCCCTGCTTTGACCAATTTTGGGAGATAGGTGTTTATGGAATGGTGCGGAAAACCGGCAAGCTCGGTACGGTCACCCCCGTTGTTTCGGTGGGTAAGGATAATGCCCAGTATCTTTGATGCCTTAACGGCATCCTCACCGAAGGTTTCATAAAAATCGCCTACCCGGAATAAGAGCAACGCATCAGGATATTTGGTCTTGATGGTATTATATTGCTTCATTAAAGGGGTGACCTTCTTTGTTTTTGCTGTCATTTTAAAAACGATGGGAATACCTTATTTTTGCACTGGACTTGATAAAACGAAAATACCAATTTTGACTTGTAAAATGCACCATTGTTAATATGTTTGAAAAAGTTTATCCTATTCTGGAAAGTCCGATTTTAAAAGGCCAAATAAAATAAAGATGCGAAAATTAAGAAATGAGGAACTTGAACGGTTGGATGTTGCAGCCTTTAAGACGGCGGAAAAAACCCCATTGATTTTAATATTGGACAATATTCGAAGTTTGAACAATATCGGGTCTGTCTTCAGAACGGCAGATGCCTTTTTGATTGAAAAAATATACCTCTGTGGTATAACCGCCACTCCCCCACATAAGGATATACGTAAAACGGCGCTAGGGGCCACCGATAGTGTCTGTTGGGAGTATCGCAAAGACACCTTGCAACTCGTTGATGAACTAAAGAACGAAGGTTATAGGGTCGTGGCCGTTGAGCAGGCCGAAAATGCGAAGATGTTACATCAGTTTACCGTAGCGGATAAGGTGAAATACGCCTTGGTTTTCGGAAACGAGGTCAAAGGGGTTTCCCAAGAGGTTGTCAGCGCCAGTGATCAGGTGTTGGAGATACCACAGTATGGCACCAAGCATTCCCTGAACATAGCCGTGAGTGTGGGAATTGTTATTTGGGACCTGTTGTCGAAGGTCAAAAATAAAAGGCCCTGATGTTTGCATCAGGGCCTTTCGATATATAGTTTGAGTTAGTTAGTTGCGATTAAGCAAGTGCTAATTAAGGGAAACCTTAGGTTCTACGCAAGGAATATGTGAAATATTTCTTAATATGTGGTTTCCAGCGCAAAATTCAGGATCTTCTGGATGATGGCATTATAGTCGGTTGAATGTGCCACAAAATCCAACTCCCCAACGTCGATAATGAGGGTGTTCTGTTCTGGATAACTTTTGAAAAATTCAAAATATCCTTTGTTTATTTTATCCAAATAGGAGGCTTCGATACTTTGTTCATAGGCTCTGCCGCGTTTTTGGATATTTTTGAGCAACCGATCGGTCGATTGGTATAGATAGATATATATCCTCGGTTTTTGAACCTCCCGGTACATGAGATTAAAGAGTTTTCTATAAAGATTGAACTCGTCTTTTTGCAAAGTGACCTGTGCAAATATCAAAGATTTGTAGATATCATAATCACTGACCATAAAATTCTTGAATAGGTCGAATTGCGAAGTATCATCGGTGAATTGCTGGTATCGATCCGCCAAAAAAGACATTTCCAACGGAAAGGCGTAGCGACCTTGGTCCTCGTAAAATTTAGGCAGGAAGGGGTTATCGGCAAAACGTTCCAAGACCAACTTGCCATTGAAATCCTCAGCGACTTTTTGGGCCAAGGTGGTCTTACCCGCACCAATATTGCCTTCAATGGCTATAAAACTCAAATTGGAGAAAAGTTCCTGCCTAGATTTGTAGAGCTTGTATTGGGTTTTTTGAATTAAGCTTTTGTCCCTGCATTCCTGTACTAAGTTGCGTGTATCCTTTTTGAGGATAGGATGATAAAACTGTGGGGAGATATCGGCAAGAGGCAACAGAACGAACTTGCGATCCTGTAACTTAGGATGGGGAATGGTCAACGCATCCGTTTGCACGATTTCGTTCCCATAGTAAAGAATATCAATATCAATGGTCCTTGATGTATATTCCTTGGCATTGGTGCGCTCCCTACCCAACATTTTTTCTATCAAAAGGATTTTTGATAGGACCTCACGGGGGGGTAAATGGGTCTCAAGCGTAACACAGGCATTTAAAAAATCTGCGGCATCGAAGCCCCAGGATTCACTTTCATAGACCTTTGAAACGGCAGTTGCCCTGCCGACTTCAGTATTTAAATGAAATAGGGCATTTTGCAGGTTTTGCAGGCGATTGCCGAGATTACTGCCAAGAGAGATATAAGCCTTTTTGGGTTCGTTCATAATATTAAAACAAAGTAAACAAAACAAATTCACTTTGGTTATCTTTGGCCCGTAATAAAAATAGGATTAAAATGAATTTTTTAAGGAATCTACTAGCGGCCATATTGGGTTGTTTGATCGCTTTTGGGGTCATGGTCGTTATGTTCATGGTTTTTATAAGTTTGATCGCTGGGGCCGAGGAAGGGGTGGTCATTAAGGATAATACCGTTCTGGAATTGCAACTGCAATTGCCCATAAATGATTACGTCGGAAACAATGAAGCCGATCCTTTTGCCGCCATCTTTGGGAAAGCACAAGGCCTTGATGAAATTCTGCATGCCATTGCCGTAGCGAAAACCGATGCCGATATCAAGGGAATCAGTATCAATAGCAATTTCATTTTGGCCGGACTTGCCCAGACCCAGGCCCTTCGAAAAGCGTTGAAGGATTTTAAGGAAAGTGGAAAATTCATCTATACCTATGCGGACTTCTATTTACAGAAAGATTATTATTTGGCCAGTGTTTCAGACTCCATATTCCTGAACCCAGTTGGGGGAATGGATTTTAAGGGGCTTTCTTCCGAAGTTCTGTTTTATAAGGATCTACAGGAGAAAACAGGGGTAAGGATGGAGGTCATCCGCCATGGGAAGTATAAAAGTGCCGTTGAGCCATTTTTAGCGAACGAAATGAGTGATGCCAATAGAACCCAGATCAAGGAATTGATCACTTCATTATGGAACACCATGGTTACTGATATTGCTGAAGGAAGAAATATAAGTGAAGCGAACATTAATATCATAGCCGATACGTTGGGAGGTAGATTGCCAAAATATGCAAAGGCCTCCGGGTTGGTAGATGATCTATTGTTCTATGATCAATACGAGGCGAAACTTAGATCGGCGTTGTCCCTGAATAAAGATGATGAGATCAACTACGTGTCCTTGAATGATTATACCAGGCGTTCCAATAAAAAAACCATACTTAAGGGAGATGATAAAATAGCGGTCGTTTTTGCACAAGGAGAAATTTTATATGGGGAGGGAGGTCCTGATGTTATTGGACAGGGGATCATTACAAAGGCATTGAGGAAGGCGAGTGATGATGAGAATGTAAAGGCGATTGTGTTACGTGTCGATTCCCCTGGGGGAAGTGCATTGACCTCTGATATTATCTGGCGGGAGATTGAACTGGCCAAGGAAAAGAAGCCTGTCGTGGTCTCCATGGGAAATGTTGCTGCTTCAGGCGGGTATTATATCGCTGCCGGCGCCGATAGGATTTTTGCCGAGCCAACGACAATAACAGGTTCAATAGGGGTTTTTGGTACTATTCCGAATATCAATGGGTTGGCCACTGATATCGGTATAAATGCGGAACAAGTAGGCACCAACGCAAATTCAGTCGATTATTCGGTGTTCGAACCGATGACCGATAATTTCAGGAATGTGGTACAAGAAGGTATTGAGGAAGTCTATGATACCTTTTTGGAACGGGTCGCACAAGGGCGCCATATTACCGTGGCCCAAGCCGATAGTATGGCTCAAGGTCGTGTTTGGAGTGGGGTTGATGCCAAAAGATTGGGATTGGTCGATGAATTGGGGACCTTGGATGATGCCATTGAAGCTGCGGCCGGCTTGGCAGACTTAAAAACCTATGGGATTAAGAAATATCCAAAGTATAAATCTGGTTTCGAGCGGTTCATGGAAGATATGAGTAGTGCAAAATCAAGAATAGGGCAAAATTTCATCAAAGAGGAAATAGGACAGGAATCCTATGAAATCATTAAACAGTTTAAATCGGTAATGGAGCAAAAGGGAATTCAAGCCAGGATGCCTTTTAAATTGGATATAAAGTAATCTATGAACCAGAAGGATAAAAGACTGGCTTATAGGGTTTATCTGTATTTGGGAGCCATGTTCATTACCTCTCTGGTGGTTTCGAACCTGATTTTCCAGAAATTCTTTTATTGGAACCCTTTTGGCGAAGTAAGCGTCCTTGGGGCCAATCTGTTTGAAGTCTCCGTGGGTATTTTACCCTATCCCATTACCTTTTTGATAACGGATCTTATCGCTGAGATTTTCGGTAAGAAAAAGGCGAATCAGATAGTGACGGCCGGAATATTTGCCTCGTTTTTCTCCATGGGGATTATCTTATTGGCCAACCATGTGCCTGCGATTGAAAACTCCCCGGTTGACGATGCAACCTTCAGTAGTGTTTTTGCGCTTTCACCGATTGCGGTGTTGGCATCGATGCTAGCCTATTTATTTGCGCAATATGTTGATATTGCCATCTATCATTTTTGGAAACGGGTGACCAAAGGGAGACATTTATGGATACGGAATAATTTTTCGACTTTTTTATCCCAATTTATCGATACGTTCACGGTAGTCGGTCTGTTGTGTATATTCAAGGTGTTGCCATGGAGCATGTTCTATGGTTTGGTGATCAGCGGTTTTCTTTTTAAAGTATTTATCGCAGTGCTCGACACCCCTTTCCTCTATTTCTTCGTATATCTGTTAAGAAAACGTTTCGGATTGAAAATAGGGGAGGAAATAAATTTGGAAGTATAAAATATTCCAGCTTTCCTGGAGTTATTTTTGGAGTTAAAGGTTATAAAAATATGAAGAAGAAATTATTGAAAATAGTAGCGGTGGTCTTGTTGGTTATCGTAGGAATCCTTATTGCCGTCCCTTTTATATTGGAGGCCAAAATCGGGGATATCCTGAAGAACAACGTCAACAACAACGTTAATGCCACGATGGATTTTTCAGAGGCCAAGTTGAGTCTCATTCGAAGTTTTCCGAACGCAGAGGTCGATCTGAAGGGAGTTTCCCTTATAAACAAGGCCCCTTTTGCGGGAGATACCCTATTTGCTGCTAATTCGGTTGTTTTAAAAATGGGTATTGGAGAACTCTTTAAAAGTTCTGGCGAAGCCATAGCCATTAAATCCCTGATTGTCGATGGGGCGCTTCTGAATGTGAAGATCAATGCTGAAGGCAATGCGTCCTATGATATAGGCAAGTCCACCGAAGGCGAAACGTCGAATGAAGTCTCTTCCGAGGGCTTTACCTTGGATTTACAGTCCTATGAAATCAACTCCTCAAAAGTGATCTTTGACGATTTGGAAGGTGGTATTACCTTGGTGGTCGATGAAATTCAACATAAGGGTACTGGGGACCTGTCGCTATCGAAATCGGAATTCGAGACCACAACCGAGGCCTTGGTTTCATTTACCATGGATAGTACAACATACTTGAACAAGAATAAAGTAAAGCTCGATGCCCTGATTGGTGTTGATTTACAAGAAGACAAATACACTTTTTTGAAGAATGAGGCTATGGTCAACCAGCTTCCCTTGGTGTTCGAGGGATTTGTGAAGTTGAACGATAATGACCAGGAAGTCGATATCACCTTTAAGACCCCATCTTCCGATTTCAAGAATTTCCTGGCTGTTATTCCTGAGGAATATTCGAAGAACATAGAAAACGTAAAGACTTCCGGCAATTTTACGGTAGAAGGAAAGTTCAACGGGATTGTCGATGATACCCACATTCCCAAGTTCGATATTAAGATCAACTCCGAGAATGCCTCCTTCAAATATCCCGATCTTCCAAAATCGGTCAGCAATGTGCATATGGATGTTGAAATCGAAAATACGACCGGAATTACCGAAGACACGTATGTCGATATCCGTAAGGCTTCCTTTATGATCGATCAAGACAAGTTCAACATGGTGGCTAAGATCACCGAACTTATGGGTAACACCAAGGTCAAGGCCCATTTGGATGGCCGTATGGACTTGGCCAATATTTCAAAGGCCTATCCCGTGCCAGCGGACCTTAATTTAAAGGGGCTATTGAATGCGGATATTACCACGGACTTCGATATGGCATCCATCGAAAAAAAGCAATACGAAAACACCAAGACTTCGGGTACCATGGACCTAAAGGGTTTTGAATACAATTCGAGCGAGATACCGAATCCGGTTAAGCTTTCGACTACATCCTTGATGTTCAATCCGAAAACGGTGACCTTGAACAAAATGCAAGGGAAAACGGGCAAGACCGATTTTGATATCACTGGAACCATAAACAACCTTCTGGGTTTTATGTTCAACAATGAAAAGGTAGAAGGGAACTTCAATTTAAAATCGAACACCTTCGCCCTTAACGATTTTATGGTCCAAGAGCCGGTAGCCGCAAGTAAAGACGAGGCCACGTCTGCTCCTGTCACTACTACGGAGGACAAAATAAAGATTCCCTCATTCTTGGATGTCAATATCGAGGCTTCTGCCAATACGGTACTTTATGATAACTTAGTTTTGAAAGATGTAAAGGGCAATCTGCGCATTAGGGACGAAAAAGCGACCCTGAGCAACATGACCTCATCAATGTTCAATGGCAAGGTCGCCTTTGACGGTGAGGTCTCGACCAAAAACGAAACCCCGACCTTTGCCATGAAACTGGGCTTGGACCAGCTGCAGATTAGCGAAACGTTCAAAAACCTGGAATTGTTTCAGGTATTGGCGCCGGTAGCCAGTGCTTTGCAGGGAAAATTAAATTCCACCATCTCGATATCAGGTAACCTGACCGACGATTTTACACCCAATTTGAGTACGATATCGGGGAATGTACTTGCAGAACTCTTGGAGGCGGTAAATATACCTGACAAAGCCAAAATAATTTCGGCCATGACTACCAAACTCGATTTCTTAAAACTCGATAAAGTAGATCTTAAGGGATTGAAAACGGCACTTTCCTTCGAGAATGGGGTTGTCAAAGTAAAACCCTTCAGTATCAAGTACCAAGACATGGCTGTAAATATAACCGGGAGCCACACCTTTGACAAAAAAATGAACTATGCCGCAACCCTGGAAGTTCCTTCAAAATATTTGGGTAAGGAAGTAAATGCCCTGATCGCAAAAATCGATGATAAGACGTTGGAAAACCTTACCATTCCCGTCACGGCAAATATCGGAGGCATGTATGATAGTCCGACAGTGACCACCGATTTCACGTCTGGGGTAAAAAGCCTAACCACCAAATTGATCGAGATCGAAAAACAAAAACTCATCAACAAGGGAACCGAAAAGGCCAAGGATTTGATAGGGGGTATCCTTAATGGAAATGCGAACCAAAATGATTCCACTAAAAAAGCGGATCCCGTAAAAGATGGAGCCAAAGAAATTCTGGGCGGAATATTAACAGGCACTCAAAAGGCCAAGGATTCCGTGGGGCAAAAAAAGGACACATTGACTTCCCCAATAAAAGATCCGGTAAAGGAAGCGACCAAAAATATCCTAGGTGGTTTGTTAGGGGGGAAAAAGAAAAAGGATACTGCTAAAACTAAAACCGATTCAATCAACTAATACCTAAGGAAACATAATAGCCTTCGCTGCCACGTACGTTGAAGACCGTATGGTCCTGAAACATCAGGTATTGCCCTTTTATGCCCTTTAAAACACCTTTATAACTAGGTGTTTTGGTCAGATTCAGACTTTTGACTTTTTCTGGATATTCGAGCACCGGAAACTCCATATGGGTTTCTTGGTTGTTTTCGATGAAATATTCCGCCGCCTCGGCAGGAATATAGGCTTTCAATTTATTGCGCCATGCAACGAGATCCTCATCATCAATAGCATTGGTAAGCATTTTGCGCCAGTTGGTTTTATCGCCGATATGGTCTTTTAAGGCGACTTCGGTAATGCCGGCGAGGTACCTGTTTGGGACTTCAACAATTTCAATGGCTTCATGGGCACCCTGATCTATCCACCTTGTCGGCACTTGTGACTTGCGCGTAACCCCTACCTTAATGTTGCTCGAATTCGCCAAATAAACGATATGGGGTTGTAACTGTACTTTTTTCTCATAGGCCAGATCTCGGTCCTCTTTGCCCAAATGTGCGGTGCTTAATTCGGGTCGCATGATCCAATCCCCGGCCGATGGGGTTTCGAAAAAGCACGATTTACAGAAACCTTGCCTGAAAATCGGCAGATCCTGACCGCAATTGAGACACTGGTATTTTATGAATTGTATCTCGATTTCCCGGTTCAGCATTTGGTTCACATTCAAAAAATTGTCTTCAAAAAGCAAATAATACTGAATAGGCCGACCCCATTCCGTCTCCATTTTACGTAATACTCCCTCGTAATGCATATTAGAAATTCTTAATCGATGATCTATTTGAAAATGATAACTATTAAAGCTATTTTTAGCTAGCCAAAGATACCTAAAATGCCAATACCTTTATTTAACTCCATTGCGAGCTGGTTGCTTAAGAAACGCTATCATCAGATAGAACTTTTTCTAAAGTACCCGGAAGAGGTGCAAGAAGAGGTATTGCACCAGCTATTGGAAATTGCGGAGGATACCGAAATCGGGAGGAAATATGATTTTGAGACGATTGGTAATTATGAAACCTTTAGGGAGCGCGTACCTATTTTGTCTTATGAAGAGATCGAACCCATGATTGAACGCGCCCGTAAGGGGGAGCAGAATTTGTTTTGGCCGACCACGATCAAATGGTTTGCCAAAAGTAGTGGGACCACGAACGCCAAGAGTAAATTCATACCTGTAAGTTCAGAGGCTTTGGAAGATTGCCACTACAAATCGGGCAAGGACCTTCTATGTCTTTATTTGAACAATAATGAAGATTCACAATTGTTTACGGGAAAGAGCCTACGGTTGGGGGGCAGTAAGGAGCTTTACAAGGATAATGATTCTTTTTTCGGAGATCTTTCGGCCATATTGATCGATAATATGCCGCTTTGGGCTGAATTCAGCAGTACACCGAGCAATAAGGTATCGCTGATGAGTGAATGGGAAAGCAAGCTAAAGGCAATTATACATGAAAGTACCCAAGAGAACGTGACCAGCTTGGCCGGGGTACCCTCTTGGATGTTGGTGCTGTTGAATAATGTGCTCCAGGAAACCGGGAAAGACCATTTGTTCCAGGTTTGGGAGAATCTTGAAGTATATTTTCATGGGGGGGTCAGCTTTGTTCCCTACAAAGAACAGTACCAAAATTTACTTCCTCGTAAAAGCTTTAAGTACTATGAGATATACAATGCCTCGGAGGGCTTCTTCGCCATTCAGGACAGAAATAATGCCGACGATCTTTTATTAATGCTCGATTATGGTATATTCTATGAATTCATTCCTATGGATACCTATAATACCCCTGAGCAAAAGGCGATTCCGCTGTGGGATGTTGAGGTGAAGAAGAATTATGCGATCATCATCACCACCAATTCAGGATTATGGCGCTATAAAATTGGGGATACCGTACGGTTTACTTCGACAAACCCTTATCGTATCCGTATTACCGGTAGAACAAAACACCATATCAATGTTTTTGGAGAAGAGTTGATCATAGAAAATGCAGAGGAAGCCTTAAAACGTATTTGTAAGAAGACCGGGGCCGAAATAAAAGATTATACGGTTGCGCCTATTTTTATGTCGGGCAGGGAAAAGGGGGCACATGAATGGATCATTGAATTTAGAAAAGCACCACAAGATCTGAATTACTTTACGGAGGTTTTGGATAATGCCCTAAAATCGCTCAATTCGGATTATGAGGCAAAACGGTACAATAATATTACCTTGACGATGCCCAAGGTGCATGCCGCTCGGGAGAATTTGTTCTATGATTGGTTAAAATCAAAAAATAAATTGGGGGGGCAGCATAAAATACCCCGATTGTCTAACAAAAGGGACTACATTGAGGAATTACTAAAGATCAACCGGTAGTTTCGAATGCGTTTAACTATGAATATTCGTTTTAATGAATGTTTCCGCCATTTTAAACTTTCTATTGATTGCCGGTGCGATTCAAGGCTTTGTCTTTAATATAGCCACGTTGCTATCGCGTAAGAAAATTGAAAAACCGGTTCTTCTTTTAAACTTATTCGTTTTTTTTATTTCCCTTAACAACCTCCAGTCTTGGTTTATTGAAAAGGATTTTTTTGCAACCAATTTTTTCCTGAATCATTTTACGTTTCCATGGTATGTATTGATCGTACCTATGTTTTATGCGTTTTTGGTCTATTTCCTAGGGTTGGAGAAAAGACGATGGCCCTTCCTTATTACTTCGTTACTTCTTTTTATTCTTGCTTTAATGGCTAGGACCCTTTTGCTATTTGGGGTGCATAACCACCTTTGGGATGGTTCCTTGATCAAAAGCTACAATCTTCTTGAAGATGCAATAGCGCTTTCTTACTCGCTCTTTCTATTTGTAAAGTCAATTCGCCTACTATATGCATATCAACAATTATATCCTGATGTTTTAAAATATGATAATCTAAAATGGATAAAACGTTTTTTGCAATTAGGGGGTATAGTATTTATCTTCTGGATAATTGCAGTATTGTTCAACACATTCTCCAGCACTTTCAATCCGCCCTATACCTATTATCCCTTACGGCTTTCTTCCTCCATATTGATTTATTGGGTAGGATACCAGGCTTTTTTCCATTATGTTGTCTTGAAGGATAGGATTCAGTTGCGCGGTGTGATTAGAAAATCACTGTCAGAACCGATTCAAGAGAGCCGAACCGATATACGGGCATTGCCAAAATCCGAAAAGGAAGAAGAACTGTTCAAAAAAATAAACACCCATATCGTAGTCCATCAAAGATATCTTGATCCCGTTTTAAGTTTGGATAAAGTTTCTGAAGAACTCGGTATAGGAATCAGTAATTTATCCAAACTGATCAACCAGTATTCCAATAGGAATTTTTCTGACTATATAAACCATCTTAGGGTTGAGGAATCCAAAGAATTGTTGGGCAATGCCAATTTTAAATCCTACACAATAGTTTCTATTGGCCTTGAGTGTGGGTTCAACTCAAAATCTACCTTCTATACCGCGTTTAAGAAATTCACGGGGTTGACTCCGACCCAATATCGAAAAAAAAATTCCCAAAAAAGTTGATTTGTCCGGATTTATCCAGTTTGCAAAATGCTGGACAAGCAGATCAACGTGTTGTCATAGGTTTGTGCCATAACCAAAAAATAAGTAGCCATGAGATGTAAATTTGTGACAAATAGCAACGGATTGTTTGCGTCTATGAATTCAGTGTCCAGTCTTCTTAGATCAGAAATTTTAATGGTCTTGATCTTTCTTATGATGATGGTCCAAGGAACTTCCCAAAGTAAATCAGGTCATATAATGGAAAACAATGAACTAAAATTGAATGTTCTTTATTTGCCCGGGGGTTATTCTGAATTGACGTATGAGAGAATACTTGGAAACAATTCGGCCGTAGGGATTTCCATAGGGTTCTTGATAGATTCGGCAAGTTCGAACTATGCAACTGATATCCTAACGTTTGACAAAGCCATATTACCCTATTACCGTTATTATTTTGGTCAAAAAAGAGCGGCCGGATTTTTCTTGGAAGGCAACAGTATTTTTTATTCCGAAAAATCAATGGTGCAGCATGAGCGTGAATCTGGTTGGGGACTGGGTATGGCGGTGGGCATTAAATTGATCAAGAATGATAATTGGCATATTGACGTTTTTGCTGGGGGCGGGTTTGGTGTAAACGGCAGGAATACAGGATCTGAATTTTTGAATTTTCCGGACATGTATCCCCGATTGGGATTGGCAATAGGCAAGCGGTTTTAATGGGCTATGCGATATTGATTTGAAACTCCTCGTTAAGCCACATCCGGTTATAGGGGTCTATGGGCTAAGATTCCCATGATTGCTATATCACGTAAACAGATTCATTTGATAAGGTGTATTTTGAGGTTGAAAAAAGGGAATGTTCCTTTGGATATAATTGCCTTGGGAAGCCTACTGAAAAATATTCGTAAATCCTTTGGCATGGGATATTTATACCACGCATTTCCCGAAATAAAAAGGATGAATATGCCTGTTCGATGTTCCTATATCGAAGAATTACTTCAGATAAACAATTAAATAATGGTTTCTTGATTTAAAGGTTGAATTTGGTCTTTCAAACTAACTTTAACGAAGATTATAACTATCATGGCCGAAAGACTTATTGTAATATCCGATATGTGGGGTGCAAGGAAAGGTATATGGGCAAACTCCTATTTGGTGTATCTTCAGCAGTATTTTGATGTAACCTATTATGATAGCCAACACTTGGCGAAGATTGACCATAGAGAGATTTCAGGGGAGCAATTGCTTGAAGGATTCTTAGACGGGGGTATCGCTAAGGCAATCGCACAGTTGATTCAAAACGAAAAAGAACCATGTCACTACGTGGGGTTCGGTATTGGGGGGACGATTGCTTGGCAAGCGAACTTAAAAGGGCTTCCGATGAAATCCTTATATATGGCATCGGCTCCTTTCATGGGTGAAGAAAAAGATAAGCCCGTAAACCCTATCACAATGGTGTATGGCGAATTGGATGCTAACATGCCCTCAAGAGAAAGGTTTGATGAATGGCAAGTGGATCCCGTAATCATAAAAGGGTATGGTCATTCGCTGTATACGCAAGAACCTGTCATAAAAAAAATCGCCCAAGACCTACTCGACCTAGTGACCAATAAAATCAAGTCGCAAACCAAGGTAATCCCAATCAGGAAACCGCTTTTAGTTTCTTGATCGTCTCATAGGATAATTTACGCTCCGCATACGGTTTAGATACCTTGAATTCAGTTTCATCCGTACTTGGCATTTCGAACATGGCATCAGTAAAAATGGCCTCGCATAAAGAACGGAGCCCTCTAGCCCCAAGTTTATATTCAATCGCCTTTTTTACAATATAGTCCAAGGCTTGATCGGTAATCGTGAACGAGATACCATCCATGGCAAATAACTTTTCATATTGCTTTATGATGGCATTTTTAGGCTCTGTAAGAATGGCCCTCAACGTTTCCTCATCCAATGGGTTCATATGGGTCAATACAGGCAATCTTCCTATGATTTCAGGAATAAGCCCGAATTCCTTTAAATCCCTGGGAATGATATATTGTAAAATATTATCCTCATCGACATGGTCGTCAGCTTTTGAGGCGCTGTAGCCAACAGCTTGCATATTCAATCGTTTCGTGATAATGCGTTCAATACCATCGAATGCACCTCCGGCTATAAAAAGGATATTTTCGGTATTCACCTCGATGAATTTTTGGTCGGGGTGTTTTCTTCCACCTTTAGGGGGCACGTTAACCATAGTACCTTCCAACAATTTTAGAAGGCCTTGCTGCACACCTTCCCCAGAAACATCCCTGGTAATCGAAGGATTATCGCTTTTACGTGCAATTTTGTCTATTTCATCTATGAATACGATTCCGCGCTCCGCTTTTTCAAGGTTATAATCGGCCGCTTGCAATAGTCGTGTTAGAATACTCTCAACATCCTCACCGACATATCCCGCTTCGGTAAGTACCGTGGCATCAACGATGGCCAAGGGTACATTTAGCATTTTGGCTATGGTTTTGGCCATCAGGGTTTTACCCGTACCGGTTTGGCCGACCATGATGATGTTGCTCTTTTGAATTTCAATATCGTCTTCCTTGCTATGGGGCTGTAACAGTCTTTTATAATGATTGTAGACCGCCACGGACATTACTTTTTTGGTCCGCTCTTGTCCTATAATGAAGGTGTCAAGGAATTCTTTGATATCCAACGGTTTTTTCAAGACCAGTTCAGAGGATAAATCGTTGTTTTTCGATTGGTTTGACTCCTCTGCCACAATACCATAAGCCTGTTCTATACAACGGTCACAAATATGTGCGTCCAAACCGGCAATCAGAAGATTGGTCTCTGGTTTTTTCCTTCCACAAAAAGAACATTCTAAATTTTCCTTCGCCATATCATTTATTGTCTATCTTGAATAACGATAAAAATGGGATTTTGGTTTATCGCCATGGTGTTCAAGGGCAATTTTTATTGGATATTCGTCGCTTTTAAGACTTATCCCTTACAAGGATTTCATCGATCATACCATATTTCATGGCTTCCTCGGCTTTCATCCAATAATCCCGATCGCTATCTTCCTGCACCTTTTCCAATGGTTGCCCTGAATGTTTAGAGATGATCTCATAGAGTTCGTCCTTAAGTTTCAGGATTTCCCGGGCTGTAATTTCAATATCACTTGCCTGTCCCTGTGCACCGCCCATAGGTTGGTGGATCATGACCCGGGAATGGGTCAGCCCACTGCGTTTTCCTTTTTCACCAGCACATAGCAAAACGGCACCCATTGAAGCCGCCATTCCTGTACAGATAGTGGCAACATCGGGTTTAATGAATTGCATGGTGTCATAAATACCCAAACCGGCATAAACACTTCCGCCTGGGGAATTGATGTAAATCTGGATATCCTTGGAAGCGTCGGCACTCTCCAAGAACAACAATTGTGCTTGCACAATATTGGCAACCTGGTCATTGATCCCGGTTCCGAGGAAAATGATCCTGTCCATCATCAAACGCGAGAACACATCCATGGCAATCGCATTCAATTGCCTTTCCTCAATAATATTAGGGGTCATGTTCACAGGATACATACTGCTCATGATCTTATCATAATACATGCTGCTTATCCCCTGATGGTTTATTGCGTAATTTTTGAATTCTTTTCCGTAATCCATGTGGTTTGTATTCAATAATTTAGATAAAAAAGGTGCCGAAAACCAACGTTTCGGCACCGTAAATATACTTATTTTAAATGAGACATTTTAAGCAAAGGAAGTTGCTATTGGCCCCAAATTTTATCCGTAAACTTCTTTAACAAAGTTTTCGTAAGTGACTTCCTTGGTTTTTAAATTGACTTTTTCCTTATATAGGGTAAGCAATTTTTGGCTCATCAATTGTTCAGACAGCCTTTTGACCTCATCCTGGTTGCCCAAAACACGGGCTGCAATGGTATCCAATTCCTCTTCCTGAGGATTTAATTGACCAAATTGGGCCATTTGTGATTTAATGAATCCTTTGGCAAATTCTTTAAGTTCCTCAAATTGAATTTGAATATTGTGGTCTTTTATGATTTTCCCTTCTATCAGTTGGTACCGCAATCCTTTTTCGGACTTTTCGAATTCCTCATTCGCCTGTTCTTCGGAAAGGGGTTGCTCTCCGGTCATTTGGATCCATTTTGTCAAGAATTCGGCAGGTAACTCGAATTTTGTGTTTTCAATGAAGTATTCCGTGATGTCATTGAGTAATTTCTGATCGGACTGCTGTTCAAATTGCTTCTCTGAATCTTCCTTGATCCTATCTTTCAATTCCTTGGCAGATTTGATGGCATCCTTACCAAAAAGCTTATCGAACAATTCCTGGTCGAGTTTCGCAGGTTCCCTTTCATTTATTTCTTCAATGGTGAACGATACCTCTATGTTCAAATCCTTGGCTTTTTCCTGAGAAACACCCAGAACACTTGATAATAGATAATCTTCCTTGAAAAGTTCCTTGGTGCTAAGCGTAACCATGTCACCGACCTTTTTGCCCATGAGACTGGTCAGAGCCTTTTTGCTTTTTATCTTATCAAGTTCCAAGGTGGTCTTGTTTTCAATTTCCTCAGTTTCGTTCTTGAAGGTGCCCAAGACCTCAAAATCTTTGCCAATTTCCTTTTTGCCCACCAACTTGCCGTATTGCTTCTGAATGCGCAAGACCTGTTCGTCGACCATTTTCTTATCGGCAACGATCTTATATTGGGTCAATGGTTTTTTGGTCTGTAGAGGCACTTCGAATGTGGGAGCAAGACCAAGTTCGAATTCAAAATCCAATTGATCGTTTTCCCAGTCAAAATTGTCCTGTTGTTTTGGTAATGGATTTCCAAGGACATCCAATTTTTCCTCGGTAAGATATTTGTTCAGGTTGTCTTGAAGTAATTTATTGACCTCATCGACCAAAACCGCCTTACCGTATTGTTTTTTGATAAGGCCCATAGGAACGTGGCCTTTTCTAAAACCGGGAATATTCGCTTGTTTTCTATAGTCATTGAGAATACTATTTACCTTGTCCTGATAGTCTTCCTTCGTAATGGCAACTTTTACAACGGCATTTAAATTGTCAATCTGCTCTTTTGTGATATTCATTTGCGTATTTAATTTTGCATAAATAAATTGGGATGCAAAAGTAGTACAAATTAAATATCCAAGCAAGTTTTTAAGTCACTGGATTTCAAACCATAAATAGGTGAAATCAGTCTTCTTTCAATATCGAAAAAAGTATGGATTGTAAAAAAGAAAGCAGGAGGCTGAATAACAATGCCCACCAAATGTTTTCCACCGAAAAACCGGTAACAAGACTATCAGCCAATAATATGATGATCGCATTTATGATCAAAAGAAAAAGGCCCAAGGTCAAAATAGTCACTGGCAAGGTCAATATGACCAGGATCGGTTTTACGATAAAATTCAATAGACTCAATACAATGGCCACTATAATGGCTGTCATATAAGTATCCACACCAACCCCTGGTAAGATTTTTGACAGGACGACCACGGCAATGGCGCTTAGGAGAATACGTAAAATTAGTTTCATGGTAGAAATGATTATAAATTAAAAAAGGTATCAGGATGTCCCCTGATACCTTTAAAAGTATAAAATATTTTCTATTAATTGATATAAAGACCGGTATAATCCAAAGGATTTACACCGGGTAGATTGGAACCGTATTTTTCGTTGATCGACTCAATAAAAAGCAGGGTCAATAAGGCATAGCCCCTTGGCGATGGATGTACGCCATCAAGTGAAAAACCCCCGCCAGTAGCATATTCCGCGGTAACAATGCTGCCATCTGGTAAGGGAAAGCCCGATGTTGCGATCGTGGTCAAAAAAGCATTGGCATCTACAAAGGCCAAGTCATATTGGTTTGCCAGTGTTTCAATCGTTTGATTATACGCTACATGTGCAGTGGCTACTGCAGCTTGTTCCGAAGGTGTAAGCACCCATTTGTCTTCCATGGGATACGTTATGCCATTTATGGCCAATTGTCCCGCGTTGGCCGCTGGTAAGCCCAAGTTTTGCAGCGTGGTAAAGGCCTCTTGATTTAATTTGGCAATTACTGTTTGACTCGGGAACACGATCAGATCATCTGCGGTTGCCTGACGGGCTTGTCCATAAAGAAATCCTAGAACCCCTGCTGTGGGGGCATCTAGGCCTCCACCAATCAGGGTTTGGGTTAGTTGTGCCGATAAATCGACCAAAGAATCATCCCTAATAACCAAAGCGCTTGCCGCAGTTGTGGAGAACTCAATCGATCTTTCGGGAACGCCCATAAATGCGAAGGCGCCATTCAACTGGGCAAAGGTGGCGTTCAAGGTTGCAATTTGCGGCCCGAAATCAGGATTGGTTGGGTCTAAAGGATTATAGGGAACCGCTGTAAAATAGGGTATGGTGGTAATATCGGGTATGTTCGCAACCACGCCATCGGCTCCATTGGCCGTTAATGCTTCTAATAGACCGTCATACACCATTGCAAATACGTTGGGGTCGGTAATGTCCGAACTTCCATAGGTCGAAGGATCTAAATTTCCAGTTTGATCGACGCCGACACCTCCGCCAGTGGCATAACTCAAAATATCATTATTCCCAATCCAGAGGGTGAAGAAGGTCGGGTTTTGTGCGACCACATCGTCGATGACCGTGGTGCTGGGACTTGAGGCAAACCGTGCAAAGTAAGGATTGGCCAAACCGGCAGCCACTCCGGCGACATTGCCATATCCTGGGGCCGCCAAATGAAAACTTTTTGCTCCGGGAACCCCCATATTATTAAAAGCACCCGATAGTGTATTTGTGATCTCAGTGGAACCCGAACCGGAAACCGGTGTAGGTGTTGGGGAGCCTGAAGCAAAGGATAGAATCAAACGATTGCCTAAAATAGGAGTGCCTTCCAAAGTTACTCCACCTAAGTTATCGGCCATAAAAGGGACATTGAAAGTGCCACCCCCTGCCAAAGCAAAATTCGATGCCAACATGGTCGGGAAGGAATTGGTCTGGCCATCAATAAAAAGAGCGGCGTCGGAAAAACCGGCGGTCAATGAATTGCCTACGGCAACATAGTTCGAAAAATCGGCAGAACCACTTGTATAGTTTACGGGGTCCGGTTCTTCAGGTATTTGGTTAATTGTTGTGTCATCATCACTACAAGAGATGAACAATAAACCAAAAATAGCAAGTAAAGCAAGGAACTTTTTCATTATGTTTTGAGTTAGTTAGTTTCAGTACGATAAATCCAAATTTAAATAAAATTATGACATTCGCAATCTTAAGGCTAAAAAAATTATGCATGCATAATAAAAAGGCGATTTGGTTACGACTTTATAAAATCGATGGTCTTGGTAAAAAATTGGGAAGGATTTTCGGCGTGTAACCAATGGCCCGCATGGTCAATGGTCGCAATCTGTGCGTTTGGAAAATGAGCGCGAATGGTCTCGGTATCGGCAGGGGTAATATATTCCGATTTATCGCCCTTTACAAACAGCGTGGGTCCTGTAAATTGTTCGGTTGGGCTTAAACTTTCCCCGATTTCCTCCATTTTGTGGCTCAATACATCTAGATTGAACCGAAAACCCAATGTTCCTTTTTGAACCCAGTAGAGGTTTTTCAACAAAAATTGGCGAATGCCCTGCCCACGTATATAATTGCTCAACTCGGAGTCGGCTTCGCCTCTTGATGTTATTTTTTCGAAATCCAAGTGCTTTAGCCCGTTCAGGATGTCTTGGTGGTGGGGAGGATAGTACTTAGGGGCAATATCAGCCACAATCAACTTGCTTAAAAGCCCTGGGTAGCTTACTGCGAATTGCATTGCGACCTTACCGCCCATAGAATGTCCCAAAACAGCAACCTCCTTCAAACGGTGTTCGTCAATATAGTTTTTGAGGTCAGCGGCAAGAATATCATAATCGAAATCCTCGGAATGAAAGCTCTTGCCATGGTTCCGTTGATCGATCAAATGCACTTCCAATCCATGTTCGGCATATTGGGTGCCTAAGCTCTTCCAGTTGTCTGACATTCCCAAAAAGCCATGCAAGATCAAAAGGGGTTTGCCGCTCCCCAGTATGTTAGAATGTAAGCTTAGGCTCATTTAAGTTTGTTCAGGTACATATTAATGACATTCTCCAATCCGAAGTAGAGTGATTCGCAGATCAGGGCGTGGCCAATCGAGACTTCCAATAGATTGGGAATACTGTCTTTAAAAAATTTAATATTGTCTAAACTTAAATCGTGCCCGGCATTTATTCCCAGTCCCAATTCAGAAGCCACTTGGGCTGCCTTGATAAAGGGGTCAATGCCTTTCATTTCCCCTTTGGCAAAGGATTTGGCGTAGTTTTCGGTATAGAGCTCAATGCGATCCGTACCGGTTTCGGCCGCACCTTCGACCATCTTTATATCCGCATCAACGAAAATAGAGGTTCTGATATCGTTTTTTTTGAAGGTGGTGATCACTTCGTGTAAAAAGCTTCTGTTTTTTATGGTGTCCCATCCTGCATTCGAGGTGATGGCACCTACGGCATCGGGGACAAGGGTTACTTGCGTCGGTTGGATCTCCAAAACCAGATCCATGAATTTTTGGATGGGATTGCCTTCTATATTGAACTCCGTACGCACGATCTTTTTCAAATCCCTTGCATCCTGGTATCTGATATGCCTTTCGTCAGGCCTTGGATGCACCGTTATCCCTTGGCCACCGAATGATTCGATATCCATGGCTACCTTTAAAAGATCGGGTACATTGCCTCCCCTTGAATTTCTTAAGGTTGCTATTTTATTGACATTTACACTCAGCTTGGTCATAGGAATATAACATATCTTTACAGGGTAAAAATACAAAATAGGCATACCTTTTGATATATTTAATTAGTATTTTGCGTTTAATTTAAAGCTATGCAGATTCAGACACAAATAATTACCACGATTCCGGTATTTCAGGCCAATGAACCTTTAGAGGATTTGGTTCAGTTCTTTATGGAGAATACCTATTCCCATGTCGCTATCGTAAAGGGTAAGAAGTTTTTGGGTGTTTTCAATGAAAATGATCTTGACAACTTCACTATAGGCAAGAAAATAGAGGATTACAGATATAATCTCGAAACCTTCTTTGTGCGGCAAGAAACCAATTGGTTGGATGTTCTGGAAACATTTGCAAGAAACGAAGCCAATATCGTTCCTGTATTGGATAAGGATGATAAGGTTTTAGGGTATTACGACATCACCGATATCGTAAGTGTTTTTATCGACACCCCGTTTTTTACTGAACCTGGGGGTATCTTGGTGGTGGCAAAAGGCATCAAGGATTATTCGTTTAGTGAAATCGTGCAGATTGTAGAGAGTAATAACAGCAAATTTATAGGTGGTTTTATCTCTGAAATGCGGGATGAATTGGTTCAGATAACCATTAAGATAAGTAGCAACAATATGAACGAGGTGATGCAGACATTCAGGCGGTATAACTACAATATCCTATTTGGTAATATAGATGACCAGTTTATCGATGACCTAAAACAAAGGTCAGACTATTTGGAGAAATATCTTAATGTTTAATAAGGGATAAAATGGGCATGGGCGGAATACTTGTTTTTCAATCAGCCATAACAACTGGGATTTTTATGCGAACCTATCCATAAAAGGCACGCATGAAGCGCTTCGTCTATGAACAAAATTTTGAGTATACCTATTTTATGATGAATGCAAAATTCGTAAATAGACGAAGCCTATGAAAGTTGCCATTTACGGTCAGATATACCATGAAAACACACTGGACTATGTGGGGGAACTGCTTGATGAGCTTGAAAAGGAATCCGCCACAGTGGCCATCGAGGAACGTTTTAAGTCCCTATTGCCCCAAAAACTGAATATTGATGGCTGCCTCTCCTTTAATGAATCGCATGGTTTAGATAGTTCCTTTGACATGTTCGTAAGTTTCGGTGGTGATGGCACCATTTTGCGGGCCACCACCTATGTTAGGGATTTGGGTATACCCATAGTTGGCGTCAATACGGGACGGTTGGGGTTTCTCTCTACCTTTAAGAAAGAAGATGTTAGGAAGGTGGTGCGGGAATTCGTGCAAGGGGCCTATACCATTGTCGAAAGAAGTCTGTTGCAGGTGAATGCCGGTTCACAGGCAAAGGAAATTGGCCCGCTCAACTTTGCCTTGAATGAAATAACCGTTAGTCGTAAGGATACGACATCGATGATCACTGTCGAGACCCACCTGAACGGGGAATACTTAACCTCGTACTGGGCCGATGGTTTGATCGTTTCCACCCCTACGGGTTCTACAGGGTATTCATTGAGTTGCGGAGGGCCCGTGATCGTGCCGACCGCAAAATCATTGGTGCTAACACCCATTGCTCCCCATAACCTTAATGCACGGCCTTTGGTCATCTCTGATGATACGGTCATTCGATTAAAGGTATCGGGTAGGGAACACCATCATCTGGTTTCATTGGATTCTAGGATTGCAACCTTGCAAAACGATATATCCATCGAAGTGAAAAAGGCAAACTTTACCATAAATATGATTGAATATACTTCCGAGAGTTTTTTGAAAACACTACGAAATAAGTTGTTATGGGGCGAGGATAAGCGCAATTGAACCCAAGAAAAACAATATTTGCCCGCAAATGTTGTTTATCATGTGTGAACCTGGAAGTATTCCTACACAAAATCGAATAGTAAGGGTTTAATTTGCAAATTTTATTGAATTTATGAAGAATTACTTTTTTTCAATTCTTGTTTTACTTTGTATTTCATTGCGTGCCCAGACCTTCGAAATAGGTGGGTTTGCCGGCGGGGCCAATAATATTGGTGACGTGGGTAGAACAAACTTCATTTTGCCTTCGGATATCGCTATTGGTGGATTGTTCAAATGGAATAAAAGTAAAAGATATGCTTGGCGTGCTAGTGTAATTTATGGTAAATTTACAGCCGATGATTCAAAATCGAGCATGGCCTCCAGAAAACAAAGGGGGTATGTGGTGAAGAATTCCATTATGGAGGCTTCGGCAGGTTTGGAATTTAACTTTGTGGAGTATAACTTACATAAGTTGGGTCCGGCTTTTACGCCTTATCTTTATACTGGGGTCACCTATTTTAGGTATGATTACGACTATATAGATGCGGGTCAGCAAATCAGCCTAGATCAAAAAGATGGATCTTTTGCCATTCCCATGGTAGTAGGTCTTAAAAGGAGATTGAATCAATTTTTGATTATTGGGGCAGAGATCGGTGCAAGATATACCTTTACCGACAATCTCGATGCCAGTAATCCTGAGAAATCGAATGTCAATCAACAATTGGATGTTGATTTCGGGAATATTTTTAGTGACGATTGGTATGTTTTTTCCGGAGTTACCTTAACCTATACCTTTGGACGAAAACCATGTTCCGATTGTTTTGAGTAATACCACATGAATACTATTGAAGATATCGACGATCAAAGATTACCGGGGCATATTGCCATTATTATGGATGGTAATGGTCGATGGGCCAAAGAAAAAGGACGCCTAAGGGTTTTTGGCCATGAGCATGGCGTCGATACCGTAAGGCGAACCGTCGAAAGCTGTGTCAAGATCGGGATTGAATACCTTACCTTATATACCTTCTCTACAGAAAATTGGAACCGACCGAAATTCGAGATCGACACCTTGATGCGGCTTTTGGTCAATTCCCTCAAAAAAGAACTTAAGACATTCAACAAGAACAATGTTAGGCTAAACACCATTGGCGACATCAAGGCCTTGCCAAGAAGAGCCTATGAAGAGCTTTTGGAGGTCATGGAAAAAACCAAGGAAAATACAGGAATGACCCTGACCTTGGCGTTGAGTTATGGGGCTCGTGACGAAATGAAAAACGCTGTAAAAGAGATTGCCATCAAAGTTAAAAATAATATAATTTCTCCCGAAAGTATTGATGAAACCATTATAAATAACCATCTTTACACGCACAATTTACCAGATGTTGATTTGCTCATCCGGACTAGTGGAGAACACCGGATAAGCAATTTTTTATTATGGCAAATTGCATATGCCGAGTTATATTTTATTGATGTGTTTTGGCCCGATTTCAAGGAACATCATTTGGTAGGAGCCATTATTGATTACCAGAACAGAGAACGAAGATTTGGAAAAACTAGCGAACAACTCATCTAGAGATATGAAAAGGTTCATGTCCCTTGAACCATTAATTACCTTCTTATTACTTTTTATAGTCACAATTACCACCGCACAGGATGTCCCTTATGAAGATGGTAAGAAATATGTACTTGGCGGCCTTGAGGTTACCGGGCTACAAAGCTATAATGAACAGACCGTAAAGACCTATACAGGACTACGGGTGGGGCAGCCCATCACCTTACCAGGGGAACAGATCAGTGAGATCATCAACAAACTTTGGGGTTTGGAGTTGTTTACCGATATCGATTTCTATATCACCGATATTCAAGGGGACAATGTTTTTCTTGAGTTGAATATCATTGAGCGACCCACCTTGTCAAAGGTGAAAATGAATGGGGTAATGGATAGAAAGGTCAATGAGATCTTAAAGGATACCGATCTAAAGAAAGGCAAGAAGATCACCGAAAGCTTAATCGCCAATAGTAAGAATTACATTCAGAATAAGTTCAAGAAAAAGGGATACCTGAACGCCAAGGTGAACATCATTACCGTAAATGATACCTCAGAGACCAATGCCCGAAGCATGATCGTTAATTTGGACAAAGGGGATAAGGTGAAAATAAAGGATATTGTTTTCGAGGGAAATGAAAAATTACCGTCAAAAAAATTACGGAAGGCCTTAAAAAAGACCAAGAAAAAGAAATTGGGACGTTTTTGGAAAAAGTCCAAGTTCATAAAGGACGACTATGAGAACGATTTGTCCCTTTTGGTCGACAAATACGCTGAGAATGGCTACCGGGATGCCCGGATCATTTCCGATACCGTGGTTAATGTCAATGAGAACAACATCAAAATAAAGATCAAGGTCGAAGAGGGTAATAAGTACTATTTTGGCGATATAGATTTTGTTGGCAACAGTGTTTATTCCGATCAGGCATTAAGTAGGGTATTGGGTATAAAAAAAGGAGCGACCTATAACGGCGTTTTATTGCGTGAGCGTATTGCCGATGATACCAAGCCCGACGCCAATGATGTAACCAGCCTGTACCAGAATAATGGGTATCTTTTTTCGAGCATTAATCCTGTAGAGGTATCCGCTGAAAACGATACCATCAATTTTGAGATCAGGATCATTGAAGGCAAGGAGACCTTTTTGAACCACGTTACCGTAAATGGTAATGACCGTACGAATGACCATGTCATCTTTAGGGAGTTGCGAACACGCCCAGGTCAAAAGTACAACAAGTCAGATATTATTCGAACCATACGTGAATTGGGGCAACTCGGTTTCTTTGATGCCGAACAGATCAAACCAGATATTGTAAACCCAAAACCCAACGAAGGTACTGTGGATTTGGCGTATAGCCTTGTAGAGTCGGGATCGAGCCAAATAGAACTCCAAGGGGGTTATGGTGGCGGTGGCTTCATCGGTACCTTGGGTCTGTCATTCAGCAATTTTTCGTTAAAGAATATATTGAATGGGGAAGCCTATAAACCGGTTCCCATGGGTGATGGTCAAAGCTTTGCCGTGCGTTTGCAGGCCAGTAGAACCTATCGTGTATATAGTCTGAACTTTTCAGAACCTTGGTTGGGAGGTAAAAAACCGGTTCGTTTTAATCTTTCCTTATCCAAGACCCAACAATTTCGTGCCAGCTATTCAAGCTCAGGAAGAATTCAGGTGAATAAGGACGAAGGATTCTCCATCACGGGTATATCCGCCGGGTTGGCCAAGAAGGTGCAATGGCCCGATGATTTCTTTGTGATTTCCCATTCATTGGGGTACCAACTCTATGAATTCAATAATTATAACTTGGGCTTGTTCAATTTTGGGAATGGTAATTCGAATTCATTTACCTATACCTTGGGCATTTCAAGAAATGCCACAGCAGGGGGTAGGATCTTCCCTAGGGGAGGCTCCAATTTTGAGATTACCGGCAAATTTACACCACCTTACTCCCTTTTCAACAATAAGGATTATGGCGCTTTAAAAGATGAGAGCGAGGAACTTACTATCAAAAGATCTACGGAAGGTCTGACGACAGAGGAGTCAACACAGTTGGAAAACATTGATCAAGAGCGTTTTAGATGGTTGGAATACTATAAGGTAAAATTCAAAGGGGATTGGTATACGACCCTTGTTGGAGATTTAGTATTGAGGACCAATGCCGAATTGGGCTTCTTGGGCAGTTATAATAGCGCTGTGGGTGATGTGCCTTTCGAGCGATTCTATGTCGGTGGCGATGGTATGGGCAATTTTACCTTAGATGGTAGGGATGTGGTCCAATTACGCGGGTACGATAATCAAGCGCTGACGCCATTGGATCCTTTAACAGGGCAAAGGGATGGTGCCCTAGTATACAATAAATTCTCAATGGAGCTTCGATATCCATTGACCTTAAAACCTTCTGCATCGATTTATGGCCTCGCTTTTTTGGAAGGTGGTAATGGTTTCAACAATTTTCAGGAATTTAATCCGTTTCAAATAAAACGATCGGCCGGAGTGGGGCTAAGGATATTTATGCCGGCATTTGGACTATTAGGAATTGATTTTGGGTATGGTTTCGATCAGGACTACAATACAAATTCTGTAGGACCCAGTGGATGGCAAACACACTTCATTATCGGCCAACAGTTTTAATTTACGAATCGTGGCATAGGCTAATCTATTCATTTTAAAAGTTTTAGTATTTTTGGCACGATATTTTCTATGTATTAAAACGGAATCAAAATGAAACCAAAAACAAAAGTTCTTTTAATCGTATCCTTGATGCTTGGTATGTTCCACACGTTCGCACAGCGTGGGGTTCGAATTGCTTATGTGGATATGGAGTACATCTTGGAAAATGTAGAGGAATATCGTGATGCGAGTGCCCAGTTGGAAAACAAAGTCCAAAAGTGGAAGGTGGAGATAGAGCAAAGACAAAACGCTGTGGAGCAGATGAAAAAAGATTTGATGGCAGAAAAGGTGCTTTTGACCAATGAATTGATCGCCGAGCGGGAAGAAGAGATACAGATTCTTGAAAAAGAGATGATAGAGTACCAACAAGATCGTTTTGGACCCCAAGGGGACTTGGTTTTACAAAAGAGACAGTTGATCCAGCCCATACAGGATCAGGTTTTTAATGAGGTGCAAAAAATTGGGGTGAATAAAAAGTATGATTTTATTTTTGATAAATCGGCGGATGTCGTAATGTTGTACTCCGAAAAAAGACATGATATCAGTGAGTTGGTGTTGCGTGGTATTTCACGGACAAGAAAAGTAAGTGCACCAAAGAAAAATGCCGATGCAAAAAATAGGTTGGCAGAATTTGAGGGGGATGATGTCCCCGAGGAAGAGGGGATTAGCGAGGCGTTGAAAGAACGACAGGACTTGGCCAAACAAGCTGAAGAGGCAAGGGAAAAGACCGCAGAGGAAAAAAGGGCCGAGCAATTGAAAATCAGGGAAGAACGAAAAAAGGCCTATGATGAACGAAGAAAGAAACTCTTAGAGGAAAGGGAAGCCAAAAAGAAACAGAAAGTAGAGGAACGACAAAATGAAATCGAAAAGGATAGTATAAATTAATCGGTCGTGATCAACGTACTATAGTAATCACAACCCTTAGCATACCAGTACAAGTGATTGCTTCGTACCTTAATAATAAAAAAGTAGAATCATTAACTAAAATTAACACTCAAATATTATAATTAAAAATCATGAAACAAGTAAAGAAAATAGTAGTTGCCTTGGTTTTGTTCGTTGCAGCGACAAGTTTTGTTCAAGCACAAAGTAAAGTAGCGCACATAGATGTAACACAGCTTTTGTCACAAATGCCAGAAATGAAATCAGCCGAAGCTGAATTGAAGAAGTTACAGGAGACTTATAGGGCCGATATCGAAAGCTCCATGACCGAACTAAAGAATAAGTACACCCAATATTCCAATGAGTCGGCCTCGAAATCTGAAGAGGAAAACCAGAAGAGAGCCCAAGAATTACAGGTGTTCGAGAAAAACATCGGTGAGGCGCAGCAAAATGCTCAACAAGAACTTCAGAAAAAGCAAGCGGAGTTATTCGCACCCATCTCAGAGAAAGCAAAGGCTGCCATTGAGAAGGTAGCTGCAGCCCAAGGCTTTGATTATGTTATCGATGCCCAACCAGGAGGAGGACTTATCGTAGCCAAAGGAAAGGATTTACTTGCCGAAGTGAAAAAGGAGTTAGGCTTCTAAGAACGGGTATAACACATTACTTAAACCATCCTATCATCATGTTAGGATGGTTTTTTAGTTTTAACCCATAACTTTTTTCCGTATCCCCTGCCACCGAAGCGTGCGAATGAACCTTCCTTCATCCACGGTTACCAATTTTTGAAGCTTGTTTCCCTTGGCCTTAAGAAAGCCTTGCATGTTATGGTACAGGGTTTTTATATTTTTTTGTTTCCAGGCCATTTTTATAGATGCGACCAACGTTAACAAAAATCCATAGTCCATGCCGTACATGGCTTCACCCTGCATTAATTTGGCCTTGGCATTATACGCTTTTCCCGTAGGTCGTAAATGTTTGACATGTAATTCTTCCAAGGTCTTGATTTCATACCCATGATATTGTGCCAGTAATTCGTCCAACGTATCCCAGCCCATGGCATTTTTAAGTCCACCAATACTCCTAAAACAAGCTTTTGTGTAAGCTTTAAATGCCCCTCGTACGTGTGTTTTGTCCATAGGATGGTTGAGCTCCCATTGGCCGTTGGGAGTACGTTCATAGACAAAGCCTCCGGCCATACCCACCTTGGGGTTCGATTCGAATGTCGAAGCTATGGTCTCAAAATAATGGAACGGTAGCATAAGGTCGGCATCGAGTTTCACGATAAAGTCATAATCGTCGTCCAATGCTATTAACCCTTTACGAAATGCGTTTATGACCTTACTTCCAGGTAAATGTTCATTAGATGAGCTGGTATTCAATTTTTTGAAGATGTCCGATTTGCTGCGGAATGTATCGATAATATCTTCTGTGCCATCGGTTGAATTGTCATTGACGATCACAACTTTTTTTGGCGGCAAGGTTTGGGCTAATACGGTTTGCAAGGTCGCTGCCAAAAATGCTTCTTCATTATGTGCCGGGATAACGATATAATAAGCCAACTTCATTTGTTTTATAATTATACCTCAGCAATTCTTTCGGCATATACAATATAGTATCTAGGGGTAAAATGCCGCAATAGCGGGCGAAGTCCCAATTTTTTTACGGGATTGGTCCATTTGTTCGAAGCTACGATTTTCCACCCTGCCTTTTCCAAAAGCCAATCGAATTGCCAGTCCTCAAATTCATGGTAATGTCTGTCCCAAGGGTCTGTTTTGCTTTGGTAGGCCGTTGCGAACCATAATCGCAAGGGGATACTGGCTACAAGCTTTTTTGCCTTTATTTCACGTAAGACATTGAATGGGGCGACTAAGTGTTCAAAAATCTCAAATGCCGTTACCACCGCTGCATCGCTTTGGGTGACTGACGTAAAATCAAGGTCCAAATCCTCCCCGTTGGTATTGGTGACCGTATACCCTTTTTCCTTTAAAATCGTGGAAAACGGATTTTCAACACCAAGATCTAAAATGGTCTCATCAGTGGCGATATGCCTTTGTAAAAAAGAGAAGGTGTTTTTATATCGTTTATTGGGAAAAGTTTTTGCGTACATCTAAAATGGACAGTATAGTGAAATAGCCAAAATTCCGTTGATCATTATGTTGTTGGTACGAAGTTAAAAAAATATGCAGAGGCATAACCATATACCCCTGCAATTCTTTATTCAAGATATATACGAACTATTTAAACTTCGTATACAATGGCATTGATGTTCATGCCGGCACCTACACTGGCAAATAATACCAAATCGCCTTTTTCTATGCCGTGGCCTTCTATATTACCTTTTTTCACCTTATCATATAGGGTGGGTATTGTGGCAACGGAACTGTTTCCCAATCTACCAATGGTCATTGGCATGATCCCTTTTGGCGGTTTGAGTTTATATTGTCTATAGAACCGTTTTACAATGGCCTCGTCCATTTTTTCGTTGGCTTGATGTATGAATATTTTTTTGACCTCGGATATATCCCTTCCTGTTTTGTCCAAGCATTCTTTCATAGCTTGAGGTACATGGGATATGGCAAACTCATAAATTTTTCGACCATACATTTTAATGTAACGCCTGTCTTCCTTAATGTCCTTGTTATATGATTCGCCAAAAAATAGATAATAGGCCTCGTCATTGGCATAGGTAGCTGTTTCGTGGTTGAGAAATTGCCCCTTGCCTTCAGCCTCCTCTATAATTGCAGCACCTGCACCGTCTGAGTATAGCATGGTGTCACGGTCATATTTATCAACGACCCTTGATAGGGTTTCAGCGCCAATAACCAAACATTTTTTCGCCATACCCGCTTTAATGAATGCGTTGGCTTGTATAACCCCTTCTATCCATCCAGGACAACCAAAAAGCATGTCATAAGCTACACATTTTGGGTTTTTGATGCCCAATTTATGTTTTACACGAGACGCGAGACTGGGGAGGGTGTCCCCTTGGATTTTTCCTGGTGATAAATCACCGAAATTATGGGCAAATATGATATAATCCAGGGTTTCTTGGTCAATACCGGCATTTTCAATAGCTTTTGCCGCTGCAAGGTGCCCCAAATCAGAGGTGTTTAGCTCATCTATGGCATAGCGCCGTTCACTGATGCCGGTAATCGATTTGAATTTTTCTATGATGGTTTTATTGGGTGCATCGATTGGCGTTCCATCACTATTCAAGAATGTATTTTTTTCGAAGCTGGAATTTTCAATGATGATAGATGGTCTAAAGGACCCTGTGCCGGTAATCGCTATACTCATTTGTGGTAATTATTTTCGCGAAATTAGGATATCCTTTGATACTATGCCTCAAAAAAGCAACTCACAATACGATGTTCAAGTTCATTCGCAGCCTAGGATTCTTTAAGTAAATGCCTTTTGACTATTCTAAAAGGCATTTATTTGTAGGGGTTTATACGGTTATTCCGATTCAACATAGGCTTCTATCGGCGCGCAGCTACAAATAAGATTACGATCTCCATAGGCATCATCAACTCTTCTTACCGTGGGCCAAAACTTATTGTCCGATACATAGGGTAAAGGAAAAGCAGCTTGTTGTCTACTATAGGGAAAATCCCATACGTCATTGGTAAGCATAGTAAGGGTGTGGGGTGCGTTTTTAAGTGGGTTGTTGATCGGATTTTCAACCGCCTTGTCAATTTCATCACGAATGGCATTCATGGCATCACAAAAACGATCCAATTCGGCAAGACTTTCACTTTCAGTAGGCTCGATCATTACTGTTCCGGCCACAGGGAAGGAAACCGTAGGGGCGTGAAACCCATAATCCATAAGGCGCTTGGCAATATCGGTCACCTCAATGCCGTTTTGCTTGAACGGACGGCAATCTATGATCATTTCATGAGCCGCACGACCATTTTCTCCTGTATACAATACTTCGTATTTGCCACTTAGCCGTTCTTTGATGTAATTGGCGTTGAGTATGGCCACTTTGGTGCTATGGGTCAAGCCTTGTTCCCCTAGCATCTTGATGTACCCATAAGAGATCAAACAGACCAAAGAACTGCCCCAAGGTGCGGCAGAAATGGCAGAAATAGCCTGCCCGCCCCCTGTTTTGACCAAAGGGTTTCCAGGAAGAAAGGGCACCAGTTGTTCGGCGACACATATGGGTCCGACCCCAGGACCACCCCCACCGTGGGGTATGGCAAACGTTTTATGTAAATTCAAATGGCAAACGTCTGCTCCGATAGTGGCAGGGTTCGTAAGTCCTACCTGCGCATTCATATTAGCACCATCCATGTACACTTGTCCCCCTTGGTCATGGATCAACTTTGTTATATATTTTATGGAGGATTCAAAAACCCCATGGGTAGACGGATAGGTGACCATCAAGGCAGCCAAGTTATCGGAATGTAATTTAGCCTTTTCCTCTAGATCGGCTAGATCGATGTTTCCTTTTTCGTCGGTTTTGGTGACCACCACTTTCATGCCTGCCATGACTGCCGAAGCCGGATTTGTACCATGGGCGGAAGCAGGGATAAGACAAATATTACGATGACCCTCATTACGGGATTCATGATAGGCTCGTATGACCATGAGACCTGCATACTCTCCTTGAGCCCCTGAATTGGGTTGAAGCGAAGTTCCGGCGAATCCTGTGATGGTCGTCAAATCTTTTTCAAGTTCGTGAAGTACCTCTTGGTACCCTTTGGCCTGGTCTAAGGGTACGAATGGATGTAGGTTGCCCCATTCTGCCCAGCTAAGGGGCAACATTTCACTGGCCGCATTTAATTTCATGGTACAAGAGCCCAACGAAATCATAGAGTGGTTCAGCGAAAGGTCTTTGCGCTCCAATTTCTTGATGTAGCGCATCAATTCTGTTTCAGAATGGTAGGTATTGAAGACGTTATGTTCCAAAAAAGGGCTTTGTCGGGAAAGCGTTACGGGAATTACATCCTCCACGGTTTCCGTAAATAGCAGGGTGTCTTTTTGGTTCCCAAATTCCGTAAAACATGAGAAAACGGATAATACATCCTGTTCATCCGTAGCTTCGTTTATTGAAATGGATATCGTGTTCTTATTTATATAATTGAAATTAATACCCTTGCCCTCTGCGATCATTCGAAGTTTATCGGTATCGGGGATTTTGATAAGCAGCGTATCGAAAAAAGCAGTGTTCAATTGTTCAAATCCCAATTGGGCGAGGCCTTTGTTCAGGATTTTGGTTTTACGATGTATTTGTTCTGCTATATATTGTAAACCTTTGGGTCCATGATAAACCGCATACATACCGGCCATAACGGCCAAAAGCACTTGTGCGGTGCAGATGTTGGAAGTTGCCTTATCGCGTTTAATGTGTTGCTCCCGGGTCTGTAACGCCATGCGTAGGGCAGGTTGCCCATCAGCATCCTTGGTTACCCCGATAATTCGCCCGGGGATGTTTCTTTTGAATTCTTCCTTTGTGGCAAAAAAGGCGGCATGGGGTCCCCCATACCCTAAAGGAATGCCAAAACGTTGACTGGTACCTATAACGACATCAACACCGATATCCCCAGGGGGTGTCAATAACACTAAGCTCAATAGGTCGGCCGCAACGGCGACCTTGATTTCTTTTTCGTGGGCCTTGGCAACAAAAGGGGCGTACGCATGTACTTGGCCATATTTTCCTGGATATTGTAGCAAGGCGCCATAAAAGTCCTCGTCGAAATTAAATTCCTCATGATTGCCCACCACCAATTCTATGCCCAAGGGTTTTGAACGTGTCTGTAACAAGGACAAGGTTTGTGGTAAGACTTCCTCAGAGACAAAGAATTTAACCACGCCATTGTTCTTTTGGGTTCTTGTACGGACGTCAAAAAGCATGGACATCGCTTCTGCGGCAGCCGTGCTTTCATCCAATAATGAGGCATTTGCCAACTCCATTCCCGTTAGGTCGCTAATTACCGTCTGAAAGTTCAGAAGCGCCTCTAACCGACCTTGGGCGACTTCGGCTTGGTACGGTGTGTATGCCGTATACCACCCCGGATTTTCCAAAATATTCCTTTGGATGACCGAAGGGGTCATGCTTTCATGATATCCCAAACCGATATAGGTCTTATAGACCTTGTTTTTTATGGATAATGCCTTGATATGGGAAAGAAATTCATGTTCGCTCATAGCCTTCGATAATCGAAGGGGTTGTGCCAATCGTATGTCCGAAGGAATGGTTTCTGAAATTATTTGGTCTAGACTCTCCGCCTTCACGGTTTTGAGCATATGTTGAAGGTCATCTTCGTTGATACCAATGTGGCGTGAAGCAAACAAATCTGTTCTCATAGCTGCAATCTTTTGATGGGCAAACTTAGGAATTTAATCCATTAAAATCGATCTGTTTTCCCTCGTTGGTGGTTAAAGTTTTTAACGAAAACCAAGGGTTATAAACAGTTTGGTTATTTTTAACGAATGAACTTCATCAGGCGTTTGTTCGATTTTTATTTAGATGCCAGTATACATGTGGCTTTGGCCGTGTTGGCCCTCTTGAAAACAACGGCGATTTTTTTTGATATTGAACTGGGTAACCACCTCTCGTATTTCGTTTTTTTCGGGACCATCATCAATTATAATTTCATCAAGTACGGTGTTGAGGCCCAGAAGTATATTTTGGTCAGCAACAGATATCATAAGAACATACAATTTTTTAGTTTTATATGTTTTTTGCTTACCTGTTATCAGGGTTGGTTTTTAAGCGCCGATTCCTGGTTGATCCTTTTCATATTAACGATGTTGACCGGTTTCTATGCGTTGCCGGTATTACCACAGGCCAGGAATTTAAGGAGTCTCGGTGGACTTAAGATTTTTTTTGTCGCCTTGGTGTGGTCTGGGGTTACTGTTGTCCTGCCCTTGGTCGAAATGGGTAGGGTTTTGGTATGGGATGTCTGGATCGAAGTTGTGCAGCGTATTCTAATGGTCTTGGTATTGCTGATTCCCTT
>NZ_JBATHS010000365.1:0-1617 GCF_049667165.1 Maribacter sp. | reverse complement strand
GGACATTTGACGACATGGGACACGGCCAAGGCAATCAAGGATTTTTCCCGTGCCGATAAAGCACCCTCTTCAAATACCTTTCCGTAATAATCGAAGAATTTAGTGCCTAATTCCTCGCTCCATTCCGTAATATTTCCAAATTTTCGAAGGTCTGCCGGGTCGTAATATGATTTTGTCATTTGATATATATAAATTGTTGTGTATTTCATAGTGATATGCCCATTCCTTTCGAAATGTAAAAGGCACGAATCACCAATTTGATGTGTTATCGTACGGTTGTTTGAAAAACCAAAGGGAAGGGCATAGGGTTGCTATGCCTTGAGAAGTCGGGGAGATCCCCGATTTTGATGGGACTTGAATACAAACTGTTCTATGGAAGGATATTCTGTCTTATAAATGGAAGCGGTAATCCCGACCAATGACAAAATAATCTTTTTAATACGATAAGTAAGCTGATCCGAATACTTCGATAAAATACAAAGGTCTTGACTATTGTCGATATCAAATAATCGGGCCAGGGGTACAAATTCGAATGTGGTTTTCGAGAATTCCCTCTTTAGTTGGGTTGCCAATTTGGAAGTCTGCCACGGCAAATCCTTGAATTTTTCTAGATTGAAGTTTTTGCGATGCAATCCCATTAAGTAAAAGCCACCATCTGCGGAAGGACCTATAACCGACTTATTATGGTCCAAAAGCACGGCTGCTCTTTGAATATGGGAGATTTTTAGTTGGGGGGAATCGTTCCCGATGGTGATAATCGATCTATAGCCCTTATTGAAAACAGCCTGTATGGCATTCGTAAATCGTTCGCCAAAGGAATTCCCTTCTTGTTCTTTCTCCGTATAATGAAAATAAGGGAGTCCGGTTTTAGATACTATATTCAGGCTATGTTCGTAAAGCGCACTGAACAACCGGTCCCCATTTCGGATTTTTTTGCGCTTTTGTTCCTCTTCCGAAGAGAGCGCAAAAACCAAAATAGCGGTATGATGTTCGTTAGATGCTTTCATTTAATACTAGTGTCCCGTAAATTTAAATAAATCCTATTTCAATTAGGTCGATAGGAGACCTTATTCTTTACAAAGAAAAGGGATCAACTTTAAAAAGATACATAAAGGGTAACCGACCAGTGGGTTTATTTCTAGGATTTTAATAAAGAGGAAAGATCAAAAGTTGTCGTTTAAATCGACTCGAAATAGGACGAGATGCAACAATCCAACGTATTTTAATTTGAAAGGACAATCTACAAACCAAGGAGTTTGTAAAAAGGGGCATCATAAGCAGCCACTTTGGCCGCTAGGTCTGTGCTGAACCTTTCGACTTTCGTGCCAAAGGCAGGCAGACGCTCAATTTAACCTTAGTCGAAGTAGGGCTTTAAACATCGTCATAATCGATTTTGAGTGTTGGGGTAAGCGGCCTGGCCTGACAGGTAAGGATCAATCCCTCTTCGATCTCGCCATCGGTGAGTATCTGGTTCTTCACCATTTCGGCCTTGCCTTCGATGATCCGTGCAACACAACTGCTGCAAACACCCCCTTGACAGGAATACGGGGCGTCTATATTCTCTTTTAATACCGCATCGAGTACAACATCGTTCTTGCCCATGGTCAAGGTAAACTC
>NZ_JBATHS010000364.1:0-6730 GCF_049667165.1 Maribacter sp. | reverse complement strand
TTTATACCCTGGACGGTTGTGGGCTTGGTGGCCTATTGGCAAAAGGCCAAAGCAATCATAAAAGCGAAATTCAACTATGAGCCGACACAGGAGTTCTTGACGTTGGGGGGAATAACCCTGATTTTCATGATCATCAGTTTTGCCCAGTTTAAACTACCGCATTATTTGAATATTGTTATGCCCCTATTCGCTGTATTGAGTGCTGGTTATTTGCAACATGTATATGTTGTGGAAAACCAAAGGATGAAGAAAATACTTTTGGGTTTCCAATACTTCATATTGGCCATAGTATTCCTGGCCGTTTCATTTATTTGCTTTTATGTGTTCAAGAACGATACCTATTACAATTATGTATGGAAGTTCGTCTTAGCCTTATTCATTGTATATTACAGTTTAAAGCGAGAGGATTATTATTTTAGGATCATCACTATCGGAGTCGTAGGTTCCGTGCTTTTGAATGGAGTCTTGAATACCCATTTTTATCCTTCTTTATTGGAATATCAAGCGGGTTCAACCATGGCAAAAACCATTCGAGAGAACGACATACCCACGGATAAGATCTATAAGATTTCTGAAAGCCATACCTGGGCATTGGATTTTTACAATCAAAAGCCGGTCAAAATCACCTCCCTATCCGAATTGGTCGATAGCAAGGATGTATGGGTATATGTCAATGAAAAGGAATTGAAAACACTAAGGGATGCAGGGTTGGACTGGGACCGACAATTGACCGAAAAACAATTCCGGATTACACGGTTGCAGGGCAAGTTCCTAGATCCGACTACAAGAAAGAAGGTGGTGAACAAAATGCATTTGGTACACATTTATTGAGCGGTTTTTCAGCAAGCTATACCTTATTCAATTTAAATAATTTCCTGACAATTGCGATGGGGTTTCTATAGAAATGTCATTCTAAAGAAAAAATGGAATCTAAATATTTGAAGTTGGATTATAATTCATGAATGACTTTAATCATAGTATATCTCATTATGGCTCAATACTTTTGGATTAGAATTGTTACATCGAGATACCATGTAAACAATACAGATCCGCATTACTTTGCAATGGATAAATGGTCAGTCGAACTAAGACCAATGGTTAAAGTTGCCATAAGTAACTTGGGTTAACCCCCATTTTATATTCGAGTCTATTAAAAAGGCTGCCCTTTCAGGCTTTCGAAAAGCCAAACCAACAAAAAAGTATGTTGACATTTAAAAATTTTAATATTGCCGATTGGTTTTCGTTTTATCGAATTGCTGCCGTACCTATTCTTTTAGTTTGGTTATGGCTAGGGGAACGGGAAATTTTCACTTGGTTTTTATTGATAAGCTATTCAACCGATGCAATAGATGGTTTTTTGGCTCGTAGATTAAAAATAAGCAGTGCCCGGGGATCACAACTGGATTCTATGGGGGACCAGATAACTTTGGGAATCGGGCTGATCGGATTATGGGTTTTTGAGAATCAATTTATTAGGGATAATTTATTGCTTATTGCCATTGCTTTTGTACCCTATCTTATTCAAATGATCATTGCCTTTAAGAAATATGGCAAGGCTACTGCGTTTCATACCTATTCGGCGAAAACCTCCGCACTTTTACAAGGGGTATTTATACTTTGGACCTTATTTTTTGGACCTGTTTATTGGCTGTTTTATATCATGATCGTCATAGGGGTCTTGGAGACCCTAGAAGAAATAACCCTCATTTATATGTATGAGGTGTGGGTGGAAGATGTAAAAGGTTTGTATTGGGCATTAAAGGATGAAAGAAGGCTATTTAAAAAGGAGTCAAGTAGTAATTTTTAGGAATCCATTCATCAAAGAACCTATTTTCCACATTTGATCATTCTTCCTGCACTATTTTTTCGCCTCCTATATACGTGAATTGCTTCTCGATTCTCTCTCGATTTACCAACAAGATCCAATTACTAAACCGGGGCAGATAACGAATCATGAAATTGGCCAAAAGTCCTAGCTCTGTCAATGTGGTTTTGTCATTCCTTTTTTCGATCATAAGCCGAACACTTCTGGCTACGGATTGTGGTTTTGCCAACCGAATGTTTTCTCTTTTGGGCAGATAGGTTCGCGTACCATCCACATCGAGTATACTTTTTTTCGGGTCGTTCTCAGTAAAACCTACATACATTAGGCCGACATGAATACCGGTATCGTAGAGTTCAATGCGAAGGGCATCGGCCAATGCGGCTTGCGCCATTTTAGATGCGGTATAGGCCGAATTATAAGGCATACCCCTAAAACCACCCACACTATTGATAAAAATAATATGGCCTTTGGTTTTTTTAAGATGCGGAACAACGTATTTGCTCAAGTAAGCCCCTCCGTTGTAGTTGGTTTCCATTAGGTTCTTGAAATTAGAGGCACTCATTTCCTCAACAGTACCCCGACTGCTATCGCCCGCATTATTGATCAAGATGTCAATTTTCCCATAGCGCTTTACGGTTTCGGTTATCAAGGTTTGGCATTGGGAAGCCTTGCCAACATCGGCAATCACCGATATGACGTCATATCCGTTTTTTAGAAATTCAGTGTTGGTATCCTGTAATCTTTTTTTATCCCTACCGTTCAATACCACCTTGACCCCTTTTTCCGCCAATTCAATGGCAATGGCCTTTCCGATGCCCCTGCTAGACCCTGTTACGATGGCGACTTTATTTTTCAATTGATCGGAATTCATGGCATTATGTGGATTTGGTTACCATCTTACAACAATTTTTCCCATTGATTTTCTAGACTCCAAAAATGCATGTGCTTCGGCTAATTGGTCAATGGAATATTCTCCACCCACATAAGGTCGAAGTATGCCCGCTTGTTGCAATTGTATGACTTCTTGCATTACATGGGCTATCTTTTCTGGTTTCTCCTCGGCGATTTTTAACATGTTTACCCCGATGATGCCTTTTGAGTTGCTTAAAAACTGAACAGGATGATAAATACCGAACTGCCATAAGTCTTGCAACTTTCCAAAAATATTTTTCTTACTGTTAAGGGAAGAAACCCCATAGCTGACCAATCTGCCTCCTGCTCCCAACAATCGATACCCTTGTTTGAGCGATTTGCCCCCGATGGGATTAAAAACGACATCAAGCCCCTTTTCGCCAACAAGCAATCGTATGGTTTCGGCAAAATCTTTTTTCCTATGGTTTATGGGATGGTGCACCCCGTTTTTTTGGAGGTATTCCATTTTTTCAGGGGAACTGCAGGTACCGTACACGATGCATTTTTTATTTAAGGCCATCTGTACCAAGGCTGTCCCAACACCGCCTGCGGCGGCATGGATCAAGACCTTTTCGTTTTCCTGAATGTTCGTCATCCTGTCGGACAAAAAATAAGCGGTACAATATTGCGTGGCCAGAGCAACGGCCACACCTGAAGAAATGGATTCAGGTATTTTGTTTGCCACCCCATTTTCGGCAATGGCGAATTCAGCATAACCCCCAAACAGCGTGAGCGCGGTAACCCGATCTCCGATAATTAGGTTTTGTACATTGGACCCACATTTTTCGACCTGCCCGACTACGTCGTAGCCCAGAAGGGATGGTAAGGGGGGTGCACCCCGATATTTGCCATAACGGGCAGCGATATCCGCGAAATTCAGGCCAAAGGCTTCTACCTTAATGCGCACTTGGTTAGGCCCAGGTTCCGGTTTTTCAACTTCCCTGATTTCAAAGGCAGTTTCTGCCGGACCATATTTTACAAGGTAGGCTGCTTTCATTGATTCTCGATTTGTTTAAGGAAAGGTAGACTATCAAGAATTGGTAACCCATGAGCAATATCATCTTCAGGCGATTAAGCTTTGCATACTGATAATGATCATGGTACTAAAAAGTATTTAAAATTACATTTGGATTTTTAAATCTATTTATCATGGAAACAATGAAGATCAGTGCTATTTTGATACTGTTTCTTGCAATATGTTTTAAAATGAATCTCCCAAAAAATATATGATCGTCATCGTTTTAGGCCTTCCCGGATCCGGTAAAAGTTATTTCGCCTCCCACCTAGCGGTAATGTTGGGTGCCGACTATGTGAACAGCGATCGGTTACGAAAAGAATTGTTCCCCAAAAGAACCTATTCCGATGCCGAAAAAGCAAAGGTCTATGCTACCATGTTTCAAAAAATGGAGGAGGTGATTGGCCAAGGAAAAAATTTGGTACTCGATGCCACCTTCCATAAAAATGCCACGAGAAAACAATTTGTGGATTACTTAAAGGTAAAGGAACAGCTTTTTTTTATCGAGGTACAAGCGAAAGAAAAAACCATAAAGGAACGGTTAAAAAAAAGCCGGCCTTATAGTGAGGCCGATTTTAAAGTCCATAAACTGATCCGGCAACAATGGGAACCTTTACAAATCCCCCATTTGACCATCGAATCCACGAATGATAATATTGAGAATATGCTTCAAGCAGCGGCACTATATCTGAACCATGAACCAAAATCAAATCGATAAACTGATTTCCGAAGGGGAGTTCCCTAGTCCGACCAAAGAACGGAAATTGGTCGAGACCCATATCTCGTGGGTAATACTTTGCGATCAATACGTCTACAAGATCAAAAAGCCGATGCACTATTCATTCTTGGATTTTTCAACGCTCGAACTTCGGAAACACTTTTGCGAAAGGGAACTGGAACTGAACAGAAGATTTACGGACAATGTCTACCTCGAGGTGTTGCCAATCTATGAAACAAATAATCAATATCAAATAGGTGGGGAGAAAGCCCGTCTGCCGGACGGGCAGGGGAAGATTGTCGACTATGCATTAAAGATGCGCAAACTGGATCCCAAAAAACAAATGGACGTACTTTTAGCGAAGAATAAGGTAAGTGCATCGAACATCGAAAACTTGGCGGAACGGATTTCGGATTTCCATAAAAAGGCAACGATCATTTATAAAAAAACTGTGCTCGACATCAAAGATATGTTCAACGATCTCGGTGAGGAGAAGGAATTCATTTCCCAAAACTTAAACGCTGATAGCGGTCTTCTTATAGCATATGCGATCGAAGCCTCCGATAAATTTCTTGATACACATGAAAAGTTACTACATGAAAGACTGAACTCCGGGTTTTTTAGGGACGTTCATGGCGACCTGCATACCCGTAACATTTTCTTGTTGCCCGATCCCCAGCTTTTCGATTGTATCGAATTCAATGATGGGTACCGCCAAATCGACATCCTGAACGAGGTAGCTTTTTTATGTATGGACTTGGATGCCCTAGGAAGAACCGATCTTTCCGAATTGTTTATCGAACAGTACAATCGCCTTTTTCCAGCGATGAGAAACGAAGCTGAGCGGAAACTATTCATATACTACAAAAGCTATCGTGCCAATATACGGGCAAAAGTCAACAGTCTTCGCGCCAGAAGTGCATCCAACAAAGGCGATAAGAAGAAAGCGCTTGCCGAAGTCAAAAAATATCTAAGCCTGATGGATGGATATATCAAATCTTTGGATATTTGATATGATGAATCGCTTGTTTAAAAAGTATATGCATCCGTTTTCCTTAATTGCTTTATCAAGATAAAATGTAACCATGAAAGATTCGCGTCTTATTTTTGCTTTCATAGAAAATTTTCCGCTTTAAAATGGATGTACTAGGTGCCTTAGGCTATTCCCAAAATGAAAAACTGTTGATGATCCACGCCGATGATGCGGGATTGTCCCATTCCGAGAATATGGCGACGATTGATGCCCTTGAAAAGGGATCTGTTAATTCATATAGCATCATGGTTCCTTGTCCCTGGTCTTATGAAATGATGGAATTCGCAAAGAACCATCCCCAATATGATAACGGCATCCATCTGACATTGACCTGTGAATGGGAAAAGTACCGTTTCGGTCCTATACTACCAATTAATAAAGTACCTAGTCTAGTTGATGAAAATGGGCATTTTTACAAAAAAAGGGAACTTTTGCATCAACACGCCTCGAACGAAGAGGTCGAAAAGGAACTGCGGGCCCAAATTGAAAGAGCCTTGGGCTTTGGCCTGAAACCCACGCATCTCGATTCGCATATGTATAGTGTAGGGGCAAGGCCAGAGTTTTTGGAAATATATCGTGACTTGGGAAAGACCTATGATTTACCTGTGTTTTTCAATAGACAATTGATTACGGAAATGGGTCTGGATGCCGAAAAATGCCTTTTTGAAAATGATGTGGTGGCCGACCGCCTTTTTTTAGGACGGTTCGCAGATTTTGAAAAGGGTAAGTTAGCCGACTACTACGATCACGTTTTGGACAATCTACCTGCTGGATTTAATATATTGATTTTACATCCGGCATTTGACGACCGCGAAATGCAAGGGATTACGGTAAACCACCCGAATTTTGGCTCGGCATGGCGGCAGGTGGATCACGATTATTTTACAAGTGAAAGCTGTAGGGTAAAGCTAAAGGAAAACAAGATTCGCTTGATTACCTGGCGCGAAATAAAGGCAGCTATGAAATAAAGCATTAGACCTCTGATCAAGTTCTTACTTTATATATAATTTTTCCTGAAGTATAACAAATCGAACCACTTTTGGCACTCTTCCTTTCAATATCATTTCTTTTTAAAGACCAATTTTCGTAACTAATCGGTTTTCAACATATGACAGCTTCAAAGAGTTACTAAAATTTATTAGTAGGTTTCGTATTTATTGGAATATTACCAAGGCAGTTTAGTTGGGAGGATCATTCAAAGTAAGTTTTGAAATAGCTTCAATATGT